>CP081161.1:3377500-3592530 GCA_025141675.1 Rhodobacteraceae bacterium S2214 | reverse complement strand
TTAATTCGGTGTCCCACTGTCTTTTGTCGTCACGAGCCCCCACAGCTCGCGTTTGTTACTCTTTAGGCGCAAACGTTTCCGGATCGGCTGCCATCGAGCAGCCGTCGCAAACAACTTGCATTCTGCGGTGAAATCTTTGACGCGCCAGGCAGCGCAGGATTCACGAACAGTACATTCTTGAAGACAGACAACTTCCACCGCACATGCGGCTTCACATCGACACAAACCTAACCTCGGTGCTTAGTTTGCCCTAAGCATCGTTTCTTGGCTGCATGAGAAAGGCCCTTGTTACGATTGGCAGTTTTGGCGCTGCAACAAAGACGGGTTTCTCTCATGTCCCCCCGTGCGACCCGAGTCGCATGCACAAGTTACCAATCCACAGATGGCCATTTCAACAGAACAACGGTCTTGACTCTAAGTGGACCCGAAAAGAATCTATGGAGCCCCGCGAAGGCCTTTGGAATTGCTGGATTTGCACGTTCAAATAGAAAAGGCGCGCCGATACTGGCGCGCCTTTGATAAGCTCTTGCTGGTGACATTTCGACAACGATTCTATCGTCGCCGATGTCTGGCTGATTTAGCCGAGTGCCTTCACACGGGAAGACAAGCGGGACATTTTACGTGCCACTGTGTTCTTGTGGAAAACGCCTTTTGTGACGCCGCGCATCAGTTCTGGCTGTGCAATTTTCAGTGCTGCTTGTGCTGCTGCTTTGTCGCCGGATGCGATTGCTTCTTCAACTTTGCGCAGCTCTGTGCGGATGCGTGAACGGCGCATTTTGTTGATTGCGAAACGTGCTTCGTTCTGACGGGCGCGTTTTTTTGCCTGTGGTGAATTCGCCATGATGCGTACCTTTGTCTAAGCCCTATGATCGGGCAATTAAATATCGTCTGCGCAATCGGCCCGACCGGGTTTAAGAACCGGCTGATTCTGGCCAAAGCGGGCCTCACACGCATTTCTGAGGCGGCGTATAGGCATATTTTCCTCGGAAAGGAACCCCTAAACGCGGCTTGTGGTCTTACTTGTCGCGGAACTGTGCTTCGCGCTTTTCTTGGAACGCGGCCATCCCTTCGGATTGGTCTTCTGTCGCGAACAAAGACTGGAAAAGCCGACGTTCGTAGTTAACGCCTTCGGCCAGTGTTGTTTCGTAGGACCGGTTGACGGCGTCTTTTGCGGCAATGGTCGCGATCTGCGATTTTTCAGTGATCTTGACGGCTGCTGCCCGTGCTTCGTCCAGCAGCTTTTTGGCAGGTACCACGCGGCTGACAAGGCCCGAACGTTCAGCTTCTTCAGCGTCCATAAAACGCCCTGTCAGGTGCATATCCATCGCTTTGGATTTGCCAACGAACCGTGTCAGGCGCTGCGTCCCACCGATACCGGCGATGACGCCAAGGTTAATTTCGGGCTGGCCGAATTTGGCGTTATCAGCGGCGATGATAAAGTCGCACATCATCGCAAGTTCACAACCACCACCCAGCGCGTAGCCCGCAACAGCCGCAATGATTGGTTTGCGTGTATTGTTGAAACGCGTGGCTTCGGGCGTGAAGAAATTCTGCATGAACATGTCAACGAAGGACTGATCCGCCATTTCAGTGATGTCAGCACCGGCTGCGAAGGCTTTGGGCGATCCGGTGATGATGATGCACCGCACCTTGTCGCTCTTGTCCGCGTCTTCCAGAGCTGAGCAAACCTCGCCCAGCAGTTTCTGATTCAACGCGTTCAGCGCATCTGGGCGGTCCAGCGTGATGGTGGCGACGTAATCTGTCACATCAACGTTGATCGTCTCATAAGCCATGCAAAGCAGTCCAAGTTGTTTCTCAGACCCCTGTTGTTGGCGAAACTTTCACAGCGGATCAAGCTATCTTTGGCATTGCGGACAAAAGAAACTTGAGCGTCCCGATTGCACGATTCGCGCAATGTGTTTGGTACAACCAGGGTTTACGCAGTGTTCACTTTCGCGGTCATATACTTGAAAACCATGCTGAAAATAGCCCATTTCCCCGTCTGCCTGCCTGTAGTCTTTCAACGATGATCCGCCTGCTGCGATGGCTTCTTCCAGCACTGCACGAATAATGGGCACGAGCCCCGCCACCCGCTTTGCCGCGATTTGTCCGGCTTTGCGTTTGGGGTGAATGCCTGCGCGAAACAGCACTTCGCAGACATAAATATTACCAAGGCCGGAGACGATTCTTTGGTCCAATAGCGCAGATTTGATCGGCGTATTTCGATTGCTGAGGCGCTCGACAAGATACGAATCGTTAAAATCATTGCTGAGTGGTTCAGGGCCCAGATCGCGGATCAGCCAATGATCGTCTTGTGCGTCGGTTTGCATCAAATCCATTGCACCAAAGCGGCGTGCGTCATTGAATGTGATCCGAACGCCGCTGTCCAAATGCAGGACAACGTGGTCATGTTTGGCTGGGGCAGGGTGTGCGTGATGAAAATCTCCGACAGTATGCCCTGAAATCAGCATGCGCCCAGACATGCCGAGGTGGATCAGCAAGCTCTCGCGACTGTCCAAATCGACGAGGATGTACTTCGAACGACGGCGCAGGCCGAGCGCCCGCCGGCCCGTCAGTCTTTCGGCCATTTTTTCAGGGAAAGGCCAGCGCAAATCCGGCCTGTTCACATCGGCCTGCGCGATCACGGCGCCCTCCATCACAGGAGCCAAACCGCGACGGACTGTCTCGACCTCTGGTAATTCCGGCATGGCGTGCTTTCCTTATGGTGTGCGGACGTTGTATGCCGCGAGTGGCGTCCTATACTTGGGGCGAAGAATAGAGGACGGCAAGCCCATGACAGACGACAAAACCACGCATTTTGGGTTCGAAACTGTTCATGAAGAAGAAAAAGCAGGGCGTGTGCAAGGCGTGTTTTCTTCGGTCGCGTCAAAATATGATGTGATGAATGATGTGATGTCGGTTGGTATCCACCGCATTTGGAAAGATGCGATGATGGATTGGCTGGCCCCGCGTCCCGGTCAAAAGCTGCTCGATGTTGCCGGTGGTACCGGCGACATTTCGTTCCGGTTTCTAAATCGGGCAGGTTCCGGCCATGCGACGGTGCTTGATCTGACCGAACCTATGTTGGTCGAAGGGCGCAAGCGCGCCGAGGCCGATAATATGTCGGACAGCCTGGATTGGGTCGTTGGCGACGCGATGGCGCTGCCGTTCGAAGACAATACGTTTGATGTTTACACAATTTCTTTTGGCATCCGGAACGTAACCCGCCCGCAAGAAGCGCTGAATGAAGCCTTCCGCGTTTTGCGCCCCGGTGGCCGCCTGATGGTTCTCGAATTCTCGCAGTTGCCGAACCCGATGATGCAGGCTGCCTATGACGCCTATTCGTTCAATGTGATCCCCAAAATGGGCAAGCTGATTGCGAACGATAGTGAGAGTTATCAATACCTTGTCGAATCTATTCGTAACTTTCCTGCCCAAGAAACGTTCTTGGGCATGGTGCGCGCTGCCGGGTTTGAAAATGCGAAATATCGCAACATGACGCTTGGTGTGGCGGCGCTGCATTCCGGGTGGAAGCTCTAGATGCGTGGTCCACACAACATTATTCGTCTGATCCGAACTGGCGCTACTTTTGAGCGTACGGGCGCCATGAAGGTTGTGCTTGAGGCACTTGATGCGCCGCCTTTGGTGAAGGGCGTGTTTCGGACGATTGTTTGGCCGTTTCAATGGCTTGGGTATAAAGGTGACGTGAACGTCCCGCCTGTCCCGCGGGCATTGACGGCGCTGGGGCCTGCTTACATCAAATTTGGTCAGATCTTGTCGACGCGTCCTGACGTCGTCGGCAACGACATGGCAATCCAGTTACGTGTTTTGCAGGACAAGCTGCCACCATTTTCGATGAAAGAGGCGAAAGACGAAATCGCACGTGAGCTTGGCCAAACAGTAGATCAGCTGTTTTCAACGTTTTCCGAACCCGTGGCCGCTGCATCTTTGGCGCAGGTTCACAAAGCCCATTTGGCGGAAACCGGCGAAGCGGTGGCGATTAAGGTTCTGCGTCCAGGGATCGAAAAAGCATTCCGCAAAGACATCGATGCATTCTATTTCGCGGCCAAAACCATCGAAATATTATCGCCGTCGTCCCGTCGCCTGCGTCCTATGGAAGTGATTACGCATTTTGAAGGCGTCGTGCTGGGCGAGCTTGATTTGCGTTTGGAATCCTCGGCGGCGTCGGAATTCGCCGACAATACTGCGGGAGACGCAGGTTTTTCTGTCCCTCGTGTTCGGTGGCATCTATCCGGACGGCGCGTCATGACGCTTGATTGGGCCGAAGGCGTGAACGCGGGTGACAATGATGGGATCGACGCCGCTGGTCATAGTCGCGAACAACTTGCGACTCGGGTGTTACAGATGTTCCTGAACCACGCGTTGCGGGACGGCTATTTCCACGGCGACATGCATCAGGGAAACCTGAAAATTGGAGCGAACGGCGATATCATCGCATATGATTTCGGAATCATGGGGCGTATCGATGAATACACGCGCCGCGTCTACGCCGAAATTCTGTACGGGTTTATTCGTCGTGATTACAAACGTGTGGCGGAAGTCCATTTTGAGGCGGGATATGTGCCGGCCAATCGGGACGTTGATGAATTCGCCCGTGCCCTGCGTGCGGTGGGCGAACCCATCTTTGGCATGGATGCGACCAGAATTTCGATGGCGCGGCTTTTGTCGTATCTTTTCGAAGTGACGGAACGCTTCGGAATGGAGACGCGGACCGAACTGATCCACTTACAGCGCACAATGGTTGTGGTGGAAGGCGTCGCGCGATCCATGAACCCGAAGATGAACATCTGGGAAGATGCGCGTCCTATTGTCGAGGCGTACATCAAAGACAGCATCGGTCCAAAAGCTGTTCTGCAGGATTTGATGAAAACCGCAGTAGTCTTGTCTCGGTACGGTTCACGGTTGCCTGCAATGGCCGAAGCGGCGGTTATCCGGCAATCCAATCCGGATCACGTACCGGAACCAAGTCGCCGTCGCGCCTCTATCGGGTACTTCCTTGCAGGGGTTGGCGCGACGGCGTTCATTGGTTGGATACTGCAAACGATCTAAGTATTTGCTGCGCGGATGGCAGACACGTCACTTGCGGGCACGGTTGACCCGCCTTCGAAAACGACAAGCGTATCGCCCGCAGGTGTCTTCTGTACTTCACGAACGGTGGCATAGACGGCGGCTTGTGTTGTTTCGACTAAGGTGTCGCCATCGAAGCTTTCGATGTCGAAGCTGTATAGTCCCGACGCGAATGGAACACCGTTTGCGTCCACGCCCGCCCATTCAATGGGCTCGTCGGACGTTGGTTTGGTGAAACGCGCAACTTCAAAGCCGGAAGCGTCTTTAACAACGACATCCATCTCTGTTGCGCTGTTTGAAGGCGAAGGAAAGAGCGTCACTGGCGCGCCGCTAAATTGAACTGGTGTGGCGGCCCGCGCCTCTTTGCCAACCCAATCAGCCATTTGTGCGATACCGGTCAAGCCTAACTGAGCCTTCAAGTCCTTTAGGATATCGTTGGTTTGGACCTGTTGTTCGACATTCGAAAACGTGGCGAGCTGCACGGCATAGTCTGAAGAATCAACTGGGTTGAGAGGATCTTGATTTTGCATCTGCACGGTCAGCATCTTCAAAAAAGTTTCAAAATCTGAACTGATTTCACTCGCCGACTCGGTCGGTGGTGTGATGCCGTTTTGAGCTGTCTTGCTGGTTTGGGTGTTTGATATTTCCATTTTGTCCTCATAGGCGCAAATCGAGACGTGCGTCGGGCGCACTATCGGTATGACGTTGTTCCGGTTGAGCCAAGCCGGTTGGTTCGACCTTACTCGGTTCATCTGCTTTAACTTGATCTCTAAAGTTGCCTTGGCCGGGACCGTCGCCGCCGAAGTCGAAGGTCATCGATTCATACCCCAAGGCTTGAAATTCTTGGGCGAGCTCTGTGATGTGTCGGCGCATAATTTCCGCCGTTTCTGGGCGTTCTGCCAGAATAGTCATTGCCATAACGCCATCCGCATTGCGCAATGAAATCCGGACAGGGCCCAATTCTTCTGGGTTCAGGCGAATCGTTGTTGATCCGTCGTTCTGTTTGGTAATTTGGGCAGCGAGCTGCTGTGCAATGCTTTTTGCCTCGTAAGAATTCAAGTTTTGGACTAGCTGAGCTTGTGGTGGAGACGGGACATGTTGCCGTGAGCCAGTCTCGGCCAATCCAATTGGTTCGATTGAAGCGGGCATAAACTGCCGCTTATCATCAATGCCGAATGGGATTGGCGATTGATTGGTTCTGGAAATTGGGTTTCCGGTAATTCCGATTTTGACTGTTGTGTCCGATACGCTCATGCGCTGGAGCGTCGCGCTGCGTTGGTTTATCTCTGCCAATTGTTTATCGGGATCACGCTTCTCCGGTTCCTGGGCGTATTTTGAAAGGGGCTTGTCGGAGGTATTTTCAGTGACCATTCGAATCGGCGCGACCGTATCTTTTTGCGTATCGGTCTTCGTCTGAGATTGGTGAGGCTCTGGCCCCGCTGGTCGTGCCTTTGCGGTTTCGATGCGCTGTAACGCATTGGGTTGGGTCGGATGGATATTGGGGCGCACACTTTTGCCATCTTCGTTCGGGACTGGCTTTTGTTGAAGCGTTTCTGTGGTGCTAATTTTTTGATTTTCTTGTACGGACGCAGCGATGCGTCGCTCTGCGGCGCTGGTCGGATTTGCAGGATAGTCGCTTCCCTTGATTTTCTCATCATGCTTCTGACTGAACGTAGCCGGTTCTTTGATATTCTTGGGCTGCGGTACGCCAGTATCAGCGTGAGCTGCCTTGGAAATCGGCTGATTGATGGAGTGTTGCTGTTGCGTCGGTAGTATTTCCGCTAATTCTTTCAGATTAAATGGTGTGGTCGAGGTCGGTTCACTTAATGTGTTAACAATTTCGGGGGAGACCGGAACATCGCTTGGTGGTCGCTGAGACAAAATATTTCTGTGATCGGATGCCATCGGATTTTTAGGCTTATTGTCGGCCATAATTTGTTCAAAATTGACCGGAGCGACTGAAGAATCGTCTTCCACGTCAATTGAAACGATTACAGTCGCTCTCGTTGCGCTATCCGTCTGAAGTTTAAGGTTTGCAATATCTGTCATCGGTTCTCCGACATTTGGTCGCCTCTTCATTGCAGCAGTTGATTACTAATTCTTTACCGAAATGGCGAATATTCACCTGAGATGAAGGAGAATCGAATGTTGATTAATGGTACTCAAATTTCCCAGAGCGGATCCCCACCAATAAACGACAATCGTCAATTAAATGATCTTCGAGACGTAGTCGTAAAGCTTGAAGCAACATTTATTTCCGAAATGTTGAAGTCCGCGGGTGTTGGGGATACTCGGGGTGATTTTGGCGGTGGAGCAGGTGAAGAGCAATTCGGTTCATTTCTACGAGATGCGCAGGCGCTTGAGCTGGCGAAAAGTGGGGGTTTTGGGTTGTCTGAGACGCTATTTGAAGCAATGAAGGGACGCTTTGATGACCTCAAATCAGATTGACGAACTGCTTGGGCTTCTTGAAAAAGAGAGGCAGGCGGCGCTTACAGTTGATCTCGACGGGCTGGCGGATTTTGCGAAGCAGAAGGAATTGCAAATCTCCCAATTGGATATTTCAGTTCTAAATAGCGAGAATTCTGAAAAGGTAGGGAGTGAGCTGCGCCGAAACCAAGCCATCCTTGCTGCAATGATCAAGGGTGTTCAGTCCGCTCGTAGCCATCTGAAGCAAAGTTATGTGAGTTCGGATGAGGTGAATATCTATAATAAGTCTGGATCGCTTCAGGTTGTACGCGAACCGCAAATGCGAAATTCCAAAAAATTCTGATTTTATTCAAATTCGGCTGAATGTATTTTTGATCGTTAATCACTTGTTCAAGATAGTGTTGGCATAAGGGGTGCAATCCAGAACGGACAATCCGCGAAATGCGAATTGTAAATCGTCAGAACGGCGTAGTTAGCCGATCCGATAGGGTCGAAATCCTAAATCATGCGCAAAAGGCGCAAACAAAGGGCCCAAAAAATATGTCCAGTATTTTGACTAACAATAGCGCGATGGTCGCACTTCAAACATTGAAGTCAGTCAATAGCAATCTAGCTGATACTCAATCTGCAATTTCCACAGGTAAATCCGTAGCGAGTGCGAAAGACAACTCGGCCGTTTGGGCGATTTCCAAAGTAATGGAATCCGACGTCAAAGGTTTCAAAGCGATATCCGAAAGTCTGTCGCTGGGGCAATCTACTGTTGCGGTTGCCCGCAATGGTGCGGAGAAAATCACAGACTTGCTGAACGATATTAAAGGTAAGGTGATTTCCGCTAACGAAGAAAATTTCGACGGTGATAAACTTCAGGCGGATCTTGCTTCGCTTCGCGATCAGATTACTTCGATCACAGGCGCTGCCCAATTCAATGGTCTAAACTTGCTAGGCAACAAGGACGGTGGCACCGATTTGGCGACGTCCTTGGCCAAAGTTGGCAGTTCGGAAGTGAATGTCTTGTCCTCACTGGATCGGTCAGCAGATGGTAGCGTTGCATCTTCAACGATCACTGCGCAAAAAGCGGACTTGGGGACGCAAGCCCTAACACTTGGGACAGGAACTGATATCGCGGCGACCGCAATGGTCGTTTCCGGTGCTGCAGCCGTAAGCGGTGGCACGGCAACAATCACAATTGCCGGCGATACCGCGGCATCCCGCGGTGGTAACGCCGTACTTGCGGGTGATAGCTACCAACTGACAGCGGCCTCATTGGGGACGAGCGAGGATGTTGAGTACGTAGCGCGCGATGGTGATACCTTGACGGACATCGCCAAGGCACTGGAAGCGCGTGCCTCTTTCCAAGCTAAGTCTGACGGCCTGGATATTGAATTCTCTCGTTCTGGTGCGACACTGACGCTGACGAATAACAGCACGACCGCAGTAACGGCCGTTGGTGCTGTAACGTCGGCTGGTACAGCTGGCGGCGGGCTTGAATTGCTAGATAAGGTCGATGTTTCAACGTTGGATGGCGCCAAGGCGTCACTTGCTGCTTTCGAAAGCCTCGTTCAAACTTCTATTGATGCGGCTGCTCAGTTTGGTTCGACCGAAGGCCGTATTGAAATCCAAAGTGAATTTGTTTCATCGCTTTCTGACAGCTTAAAGTCGGGGATCGGCGCTCTCGTCGATGCAAATATGGAAGAGACGTCAGCTCGCTTGCAGGCGCTGCAGGTTCAGCAACAGCTTGCGGTTCAATCGTTGTCAATTGCGAACCAGGCTCCTCAGTCAATCCTGTCACTATTCAGATAACTGAATGGTATGGGGAGGGGCGATCTGTCGCCCCCCCCTTTCAATAGTCGGAAGCGGTAGCGCCGTTTGCCGCTTCGTTTCGTATCGGAAGGACCTACCGTGAACGCAGTTGAACTTGCTCGGCAGGCTTATGCCCCCACCAACAATCCTTTGAAATCTGAGCGCAGTATCGAAGCGCAGGTCATCGGGAAAATTACCGCTAAGCTTCGCTTAGCCGCAGTTCGCCGTGAAAGTGATTTCCCCGCATTTGTTGACGCACTCAGTAAAAATAGGCAGCTGTGGAATTTGTTAGCCACTGATGTTGCGGGCGCGAAGAATGATTTATCACCTACGTTAAGAGCGCAAATCTTCTATCTAGCGGAGTTCACAGATTTACATACTGCAAAGGTACTGCGAGGTGACGCAACTGCTGAGGCTCTTGTCGAGATAAATACCTCGATTATGCGCGGGTTGAACATTGGGCAGAGTAATTAGATGTCCGGGTTGGTATTAAAACTTAACCCCAAAGAACGTGTTTTGGTGAACGGCGCGGTCATCGAAAATGGTGATAGACGCAGTCGACTGTCAATTCTAACCCCGAATGCAAATATATTGCGCCTTCGCGACGCGCTGCGGCCGGATGAAGTTAACACGCCTGTTCGAAGAGTATGTTATGTCGCACAGCTCATTTTGTCAGGAGACGCCTCGGTCGATGAGGCGAAAATACAAATTCTGAACGGCATAGAGCAGCTTAGCCAGGCTCTGAGAGACCCTGATAGCCGGGAGCAACTATCAGCGGCCACAGATGCAATCACCCAAAATGATTTTTATCGGGGATTGAAGGCGTTGCGCGCGCTGCTTCCGAGGGAAGCACGGTTGCTTGCGGTGCATTCGCAATGACTTTTCAACCTATTGTTCCGGCGGGCAGTTACGCAGGATGGTTGTTCTTAGAACGTACTTTGGAGGAACAGCAGGAATCTTTTGACGAAAGTTTCCCTGTTAAAAGAGCTACTGACTATTTTAGAGAAAACATATCGGATGTGCGAACAGCGGAACAGTTAGTTAATGACCGCGAAATGCTTTCAGTTGCTTTGGGCGCATTCGGTCTATCAGATGATCTGGACAATAAGTACTTTATTCAAAAAATATTGGAAGAGGGTACAATTGACGATGGTGCGCTAGCAAACAAGTTGTCGGACAGCCGATATGCCGAATTTTCGAGGGCGTTTGGTTTTGGCGACTTTTCGATTCCGCTGACGGCGACTTCTGTTGTTTCCGACAGCATTATTGACAGGTATCAGCGGCAATCTTTTGAGGCCGCTGTTGGAGAACAGGATAACCAGCTCCGACTGGTTCTTAATGTGGATAAGGCGATCGATGATGTAACATCTTCGGCTAGTTCGACCGACGCGCAGTGGTTTTCGCTGCTAGGCAATGCGCCCCTACGTGAGGTCGTTCAAACTGCTTTAGGTTTGCCAAGCGAAATAGCGAGCGTAGATATTGATCAACAACTTGAGACATTTAAAGACCGCGCTGAAACCATATTTGGAACAGATGATGTAAATGAGTTCAACTCGGACGAGCTTCAAGAAAAAATGATACGCTTGTTCTTAATCCGATCGTCCGTCAGTGCTGGCGCCGGAATATCAAGCGGAAGTATTGCGCTGACACTGTTGGGTAACCAATAGACGGGGCGTCTAAGGTGTGATGTTGGGCATCGTGCGCTTCAATGCTTCGAAATGTTGAGAACCCCCTCGGTTGTCCCGAACAGCCAGATAAGTTTCGAGGCCTTCATGGTACTCAATCGCCTCATCAACTTTTTTGTCTGATCCCTTCACATAGAGGCCTGCTTGAATCATTAGTTCGGCGTTCTTGTAATTACTCATGTGTTCTCGCGCCCTTGCGATCAGGGCATTTTCATGCCGTTCCGCAGCCGCGGGCAGGGATCTAGAGACGGACCGCAGTACGTCAATCGCTGGGAAACGTCCTTTTTCTGCTATTTCTCGGTCCATCACAACGTGACCATCTAAAATCCCTCGTAAGATATCGGCAATAGGTTCTTCCATGTCGGATCCGGCGACCAATACAGAGAAAATAGCTGTAATATCTCCGGACGTTTCTGTTCCGGGCCCCGCTCTTTCGCACAGATTGGCGACTATAGGGACCATTGATGTTGGAAAGCCTCTTAATGAAGTTGGTTCACCAGCTGCAACGGCAATTTCTCGATGTGCTTCGCAAAACCGGGTCACTGAATCGGCAAACAGCACAACATGCATTCCCTTTTCTCTAAAGTGTTCAGCAACCGCCATTGCAGCAAGTGCGCAACGGTACCGTAACTGAGGTGCCCTATCAGAGGTCGCAGCGACGACGATTGCGCGTTTCATCCCCTCGGGCCCAAGAACATTCTCGAGAAAGTGTACAAGTTCTCGCCCGCGTTCGCCTATGAGCGCGATGACAATCAGATCAGCAGAAATACTTCTGGCGAGATCCGCGATCAACGTCGATTTACCGACACCGGAACCTGCAAAAAGGCCGATCCTTTGTCCTCTGACTAAAGGCAAGAAGGTGTTAAAAACCGCGAGCGACGTTTCTAATCGTTTGCCCATTTGCCGTCGGGCATGTGCCGGTGGTGGAGCACGACGTAAAGATGCAATTTGCGTGCCCCGTACGAGCGGCAGCCCATCCAGAGGGTGACCGTCTGGATCGATGACCCTTCCGATCCAGCTGTCGTCAGGCGCGAAACGGACGGGTTGATTGAGTTGCACACGGTCGCCCAATTTGACGCCTTCTAAGTCATCGTCGACGAGAACGTGAACTTTGCCATTGGTCATGCGGATGATTTCGCCATTTACGCGCCGTTCCCCCGACAATATCGAAATCGGATCGCCAAGCCCCGCAAGTTGCGAAAGTCCGGAAACTTGAACCGCTGATCCGCTAATTTCTGCAATTCTTCCAATGGGATGCGTTGGCGTCAGCGTCTGAATGGCGTGAGCGACGTTGTCGAGAAATGTATTGTTCATCGTGATCCTTTGGATTTGAGACAACTTCTTTTTAAGGAATCACCGTTAAAGCTTCGTTGAAGTCACACGAGGGAGAACCCCGATGTATCAAAATCTGGAATTATTTCAGACATCCGGCGCAATAGCGCGACATGCCGGAAGCCGTCAGGCCGTCGTCGCACAAAACATTGCTAACGCAGACACGCCGGGATTTCGCGCATTGCAGGTCCCGTCATTTTCGGAAGCTGTCAAAAACAGCGGCGTCGGCGCGATGAAGATGACGCGATCCAATCATTTGCACGGCGACATCAAAGCGACGGTAATCGCAAGAGTGACAGAGTCCGCTGCGGAACCTTCACCCAACGGAAACTCTGTTTCGATCGAAGATGAAATGCTCCACTCTGTTGAAGTCACACGAGAGCATTCACGCGCGCTCGCGATTTATCGCCACGGCCTGACAGTCATCCGTGCAACGTTGGGGCGCTAAGTAATGGCGTATGACTTTTCAGAAGCGATGTCCGTCGCATCAAGTGGCATGAAAGCGCAGGCGAGCCGTTTACGCCATGTTTCCGAAAACATCGCGAATACCGATACGCCCGGATATCGCCGAAAAACAGTATCGTTCGAAGAAACGTTACGCGGGCCTGATCAAGGAACGGTCGAAATTGGCAACGTCCGGCTCGACCAGAGTAACCTCAATCGCGTTTTTGATCCGAACCATCATTTGGCAGATGAGAACGGCTTTTACGATGGATCAAATGTGAATCTTCTCATTGAAATTGCAGACGCCCGCGAAGCGCAACGAAGCTACGAGGCGAACCTCAAAATGTTCGATCAAGTTCGACAAATGTCGACTTCACTCATGGATTTGCTCAGAAGATAAGGAATAGTCAGAATGGATATTCGAAACACAGTCGCCGCTCAGAATTATGCTGCGACCAAAGCCGTCACAGGCGCTGACCCCGCTGCGGCAGGAGGCGTAGTTTTCGACACAGCAAAGGACTTCATCTCTACGCTGCAACAAAGCGAAGCGACGGCGGTCTCTGCGATGACAACCGGTGCGGACCCCCATTCGTTGGTACAGGCCTTGGCGCAGACGGAACTTGCCGTTCAATCTGTCGTGGCCGTGAGGGACAAGGTTGTAGAAGCATATCAAGAACTGCTGCGGATGCCGATCTGATGATGTCCGAAGCCCTGTTTTATGACACGTTGAGAGCTGGCCTTTGGACTGCCTTTGTCGTGTCAATTCCGATTTTGACAGTTGCGTTGACGGTCGGGCTTGTCATTGGCCTGTTCCAAGCGCTGACGTCAATTCAAGAAATGACGCTGACCTTTGTGCCGAAACTTGGCGCAATCGTAGCGGTCTTTTGGGGGACGATGGGGTTCATGTCAGAAACACTTGTTAGCTTTTTTCAGGCGACTTTGATGCCCGTCATAATCGGAGGTTAGTGATGGATAATGCGACCTATGCTGCGCTTACCCGCCAGTCCGGATTGGCGAATGAATTGCGTGTCGTTGCCAATAATATCGCGAACGCATCTACGACAGGATTTCGTGCGGAAGGCGTGGTCTTTTCCGAATACGTCAACGTTCTCAGCAATGATCACGATTCCCTATCGATGGCGAGCGCGCGCGTTCGGGAAACCAATGATGCGCAAGGGGTACTGAAACAGACCAATGCGACATTTGATTTGGCTATCGAAGGCGAAGGTTTTTTTCTCGTCCAGACGCCGGCCGGGGAACGTCTGACGCGTGCGGGTCACTTTACGCCAAATGCGAACGGCGACTTGGTGGATGCTGATGGCTTTCCGGTGCTGGATGCCGGCGGTGCGCCAGTGTTTGTTCCAACCGGTGCCGGCCCGGTCGGCATCGGGGCGGATGGCGTAATCAGCGCGGGTGGTCAGTTGGTTGGGCAGATTGGTGTTGTCGTCCCTACGAATCCACTCGGATTGATCCGCGAAGGCGGTACGCGTTTCGAAGCCCCTGACGGGTTTGATCCGGCACAAGAGGCGCGAGTTGTTCAGGGTTTTCTTGAAGGGTCAAATGTAAATCCCACGCAAGAAATTGCGCGGATGATTGAAGTGCAACGTTCCTACGAGTTGGGCCAAAGTTTCTTGGACAAAGAAGACGAGCGTATCCGCGCCGTCATGCAGGCGTTAGGTCGCTAAAGGAGTATTAAGATGCGAGCACTACAGATTGCGGCTGCTGGTATGGCGGCTCAACAAACTCGGGTTGAAGTGATTTCAAACAACCTCGCGAACATGAATACGACTGGCTACAACGCACGGCGTGCAGAGTTTGCGGACCTTCATTATCAACAGGTTGCCCGACCCGGGACGATAAACGCGACAGATGGAACTGTTCTGCCGACAGGTATTCAAATGGGTCTGGGGGTGCGACCAACAGCCGTCTCGATGATCTTGGCGCAAGGTACCGTCGCACAAACCGGCGGGGATCTAGATGTTGCGATCGAAGGGCGTGGATATCTTGAGGTCACGCTCCCGAATGGGACAGCCGCATATACGCGTGACGGCGGTCTGAAACGCACAGGTGATGGGCTGATTGTGACAACGGATGGTTATCCGGTTGTCCCCAATATTACGATTCCGCAAGAGGCCCAGTCGATTTCGATCAATGCCGATGGTGAAGTTTACGCATTCTTCAATGATCGTGTCGAACCGGAACAATTAGGCCAGTTGAATCTTGCAGGTTTCACAAATCCCAAGGGACTTGAGGCGATCGGGTCTAACAATTTTGTGGAGAGCCCAGCGTCTGGCCCCCCGACCATCTCCGCGCCTGGTGTCGATGGTCTTGGCACTTTCCGGCAAGGCTACGTTGAAGAAAGCTCGGTTGACCCAGTCAAAGAAGTGACCGACTTGATCGAGGCCCAGCGGGGGTACGAGCTCAACTCTAAGGTCATCTCTGCAGCCGACCAGATGCTTGGTGCAACGGTGCAAATCCGATGATTAGAGTGTTGGTTTGGCTCACCTTTAGTGCTTCTATCGCCAATGCAGATGTCTTGGTTGCTACTCGTGTAATCCCTGCAAATGCGGTTATTTCGGCCGATGATATACAATTGCGAGATGTTTCCGCGCCTAGCGGCATCCAAGACCCCAATCTGGTCATCGGAATGGAGGCGCGCAAAGCGCTATTCGCGGGGCGCCCGATATTGACTTCAGATATAGGCGTCCCGGCGGTTGTTGAGCGCAACCAACTGGTTCAGCTTGTTTTTCGTCGTAGTGGGTTGGTCATTAGGACCGACGGCCGTGCGATGGGGCGGGCGGGCCCCGGAGATATTGTACGTGTCATGAACCTCGCGTCGCGCTCTCTAGTAACCGCAAAAGTCGATGCAGAGGGGGTTGCTCATGTTTTGCAATAAAATTCCAATTTTGCACGCCCTTGCCACATTTTTTCTCTTCGCGGCATGTTCATCCACACCAATCGCAAGCGCCCCACCACTTACCAACCCAAACGCAACGCAAGAACGTTCGGCGTTTGCAGCGTTTCCAAGCCCGAACCGACTTCCTCCGGCTGGCATGCGAAATGTAACGTCGGCATCGCTCTGGTCTAGGGAAAGAGGTTCGCTGCTGGGTGATCGACGGGCTGTCGAAGCCGGTGACATTTTGACGGTGGTCATTGAGATCGACGAAAGTGCCGAAATTTCAAATGCATCTGACCGCGCGAGATCTGCCTCGCAAGATTTGGGGATTCCACAACTTTTTGGCCTTCCGCAGCGCATCGATAATGCGGCTCCTGAAGGAGCCTCGTTGGCGAGTGCCGTGTCGGTGAATTCGCAGAGTTCGTCAAACGGCAACGGAAGCGTAAGCCGAAATGAAAAGTTAGAGCTGAGAGTCGCTGCTGCGGTCGTGGATGTTTTGCCGAATGGTGTATTGAGCATCGTTGGCAATCAAGAAGTGCGTGTAAATTTTGAATTACGAGAGCTTCTAGTGACCGGGTTCGTGCGTCCAGCCGACATTACCCGTCAAAATGAAATCACATATGACAAGATTGCCTCAGCGCGCATTTCCTACGGAGGAAGAGGACAGATTACCGACATGCAACAACCGCGCTATGGCCAGCAGGCACTAGAAGCTATTCTACCGTTTTAAGAGGTACTCATGAAACTGTTATTGATACCACTCGTTTGCTTGATTTTGGGCGTAGGCGGCGGAGTTGGGGCCGGAATCTTTCTATTGCCGGACCCCGAACCTGAACCTGAACCCGCAATAGCATCAACAGACGAAAGCACGGATAGTGTCGAAGAGCCGGCGGTAGAAAGTCCAGCTGCTGTGAGTTTAGAAGTATCGGGCGTCGAATATATTGACCTAACCAACCAATTCATTGTGCCGTTGCTGATCGATGGTAAAGTCAGCGCCATTGTTGTTTTGGCGATTGGCCTAGAGGTGGCGGAAGGGACTATGCAGGAGGTCATGCTTGGTGAACCAAAGTTGCGCGCGGCTTTTCTGCAAACGCTTTTTAACCATGCTAACAATGGCGGTTTCGATGGAAATTTCACTGCATTTTCCACTATGCAAACTTTGCGTCGGGAATTGTTACTTGTCGCCCAATCCATCTCAGGAAGTCGGGTATCAGATGTTCTGATTTTGGACGTTGTTCGTCAGGTGCCTTAACCTAAAAGCTCTTAAACAACATAAGCCTTGTATTAATTATCTTTCGCAATGGACTTGATTGCAAGGTACCTACCGTAGGACTTACTCAGTCGGTTTCGGGCGATTTCCTCTTGTCCTGTAAGGGTGAAACGTTCCATGTTAATTGTTGCCTGCGTGCGATCAATCCAACGCCCCCAGTGGAAGCTTTGGTTCTGGATCGTCGAGCTTGTCGAAGATTGCACGCCAAGGTGACGGCTATCATCTAGCCGACTGTTCATGTCCTGTAGGTCCTGGCACCGTTGAATGGTCAAACTTAACTTGTTTTGGTCGCTAAGATACTGAAGCCTAGAGATTTCCAGAATTTTTCTTAAGTTCTTGCTCATAATCATAATCTATTAATATTTAACGGATTGCGCGAAACGAATGGCGGCAGCGACGGCCTGATAGAAGTCAACGGGCACCTCGTCGCCGATTTGCGCGATGGTTGAAAGGTGTCGAGCTGTCGGAATATCGATGTGAACTGGAACGCCTGCGGACTCTGCAACTTGTTTGATCTTTAACGCGATTTCATCGATACCCTTCGCTACCACAATTGGTGCGTTTGATTTCGTTGGATTCCATTCAAGGGCAACAGCGTAATGTGTCGGGTTGACGATTACCACATCAGCGTTAGGAACATCATGTATCATTCTGTTGGTTGCAATGTCCAAAGCCCGTTGTCGACGCAAACTTTTGAAGTGAGGATCCCCTTCTGCATCGCGATGTTCGTCTTTGAGCTCCTGAAAGCTCATCATGTTCTTCTTCGTAAATTGAGAAACCTGCCAAACGTAATCAATTGCAGCGATTGCGGACGCAATCATACCTGTCGCAATTAGCAACATAAGCGCTTTGTTGAAGATGAAGTTTATGCCTGTCCGGCCGTCTAGTCGCGACAGGTTTGAAATGTGATCTATCAAAGGTAAAATTAATGCGGTAAGTGCCGCTGAAAACAGAACTAGTTTAACGAAGCTTTTTAGGAATTCAAAAATTCCGTTGGCACCAAACTTTTTCTTAAAGCCAGCAACAGGTGAAATACGATCAAGCTTCGGCGCGATGTTTGACGCCACGAAGATGGCTGACCGTTGAACGGCTATCATAAGAACAATGACGATCAGTGGTCCCAGTATGAATGGCGCATTTCTTGATAGAACGCTCAGAAGCTTCTCTTTAATCACGCTGTGATTGGACGATTGCGATGCATTTAGTTGTTCTAGCAAGGCTGGGGAAAAAAACGTACTGAGCGTGGCTGTTGTTTCCTTCATGATAGTTGCGCCAAAAATGAAGAGCACCAAGATCATCGACAGATAAGTTAGAGCGACACCAACCTCTTGCGATCTAGGGATTTCACCTTTCTTCCGCGCGTCGTCCAGCTTTTTCTGCGTTGGTTGGTGCGACTTTTCGTGTGAGTCCTCCATTCACTGAAAGCCCAAAATCGCAGCGATCGCGTATGCGCTTTCAAGCCATGTTTCCAGCATTGGACGCGCGGAAATGACCAATAGACCGATGGAAGCAGCGATGATGCCAGGCGCACCAACGAAGCTAACTAATAACTGAGGCATGGCGCGGTTTATTGCGCCTAAAGTCATGTTATAAAAAAGTGATAGTGCCATGAACGGCAACGCAAGCTGGAACGCCAACGCATAACATTCGGAAACTGCTTGGACCAAGATGTTGAGCGCATTGCCGGCATCCGGGCGTACATTTGCCGGATGCCACATGTACGATTGCAGGAAAAAAGCTGCTAGCTTATCGAGAAATCCAGATAGCATTAATACAGCGATGCCGGAAATGGTCAGAATATTGCTAACGGTTGATTGTGCCTCGTTCGATACGGATCCGCCAAAAATTTGAGCGATTGAGCTGGATTGAGCGATAATCGTGCCGGCAATTTGGAGCGAAAATATACTCATCCTGATCGTTAAGCCAATCAGGAGCCCCTTAACCGCTTCACTCAGAAGAATTTCTGCGGCCCCGGCGTTGCTAGGCGTGATCGCGGCAAAGTCAGTGAGGGCAAGTGGCGCGATAGTTATACTTAGCATCATCGCAAAACCGAGCTTGTACTGGGTGGGTACATAGGATGCGGAAACACCAGGTAACAGGAAGACGATCGCCGAAATTCGAGCGAAAATGGCTA
Source organism: Rhodobacteraceae bacterium S2214 (assembly GCA_025141675.1). NCBI lineage: Bacteria > Pseudomonadati > Pseudomonadota > Alphaproteobacteria > Rhodobacterales > Paracoccaceae > Rhodobacteraceae bacterium S2214. Next base: position 3,573,454 of record CP081161.1, on the reverse strand, counting down.
GCAAGTTCATCGCGCCAGCTTCGTCCATAAGTTCGAAGATGAACGATAGATCGATCACGGATGGATTACTCCAACCAGATTTAACGATACGTTTTGATCGATCTCATCATAAGAAAGCACCGGATTTGAAATGCCTTTGGCCGAGAGAATACTGCTGATAAATTTTCGCCGCTTGCTTGTCGTTACAATTGCGGTCTGACTCTTCGAGTCACTCGCGGCCCCAATTTTTTCTGATGTTTTGTCCAACAGTTCTTGTAGCAGAGGAGGTGGAAGAGCGATTTCACCTCTTTGGTTCGCATCCGCATTAATTTGGTACGTTGCGAAAATCTTTTCCCACTCTTGGGCTAATTGGACAACGTTGAGGTGATCATTTTCGTCCTTTATCTTGTCCAGTATTTGGAAGCCTAGGCGGCTTCTGACGTGTTCGTAAATGCTATCCCAATTTTTGCTAAATTGTTGGCCCTCCGCAATGGCTTCGATGATTAACTGAAGGTTCTTAATGGATATGTTTTCGTCCAATAGCGAACGTGTGGTTCCGTGGAGTAACTCCAATGAAACTTTTTCAGGGATCATAGTGTCTAAAAACTTCTTATTTGCTGCAGCTCTACGTTCGTCCGCGATGACCGTCATCTCGTGTAGCCGTTCTTGGAGGGCGGACATGCTCAATATTTTGGAGAAATTCTTTTTAAGAATTTCTAACAGGTGGGTCGCCAATATTTCTGCGGGTCGAACAACGGTTAAGCCATTTAGAGTCGCCTCTTCTGCGCTTGCTGGTTCCACCCATATCGCGGGTGCGTTAAAGACAGGTTCAGTCACCTCTTCACCAACGATTGGCAATCCATCGGAATTGGATGTTAATACCATTTGAAGATCGGGCCTCAATTGATATCGACCGTGCGGCACACCCAGCAAGTTGATAACGTATTCACCTTCCGGTAACATAGGATTATCGGTCAGGTGAACTTCCGGTAACAGAATCCCATATTCACGAGCGACATGTTTTCGTATGTTTGCTATTCTCATGTCCAGGCCAGTTATGTGATCCAATGCCATTGGCGTGAGGTCATTTGCGAAATCGATGTGAATTTCATCGGTTTCTAAAAGGTTTGAAATGGATTGCTTGGGAGCTTCTGGCACAGGTGCTGTCTGGTCATTGGATATTTGCTCATTCTCTTCACGTTTGCTTTTTAAGCGTGACGCCCCTGCCAAACCGAGGACGATGGCACCACCGAGAAATGGGACGAAAGGCAGGCCGGGAATAAGTGCGAAAAAGCCAAGTAGCACAGCGACCGAGATCAGCGCGGCAGGATGTTTTCCAAGTTGCTCAAGTACCGTCGTATCGGTCGCGCCAGTCGCGCCACCGCGGGCGAGAAGCAGTGCGGAAGCGATCGAGATAAGCACGGCGGGTATCTGTGAAACAAGACCATCACCAACGGTTAGGATTGAGTAAGTTGCAAACCCGTCAGCGAGAGACATTTGATGACCAAAGACGCCAATCGCGAGGCCGACAAAAAGGTTCAAAGCGGTGATCAAAAGACCCGCAATTGCATCGCCTTTTACAAATTTTGACGCGCCATCGAGGGATCCGAAAAACGTTGTTTCGGCCTGTTCGGTCTCGCGCCGTTCTTTGGCTTGCTCATGAGTAATTGCGCCGGATGCAAGATCGCTGTCGATAGCCATCTGTTTCCCGGGCATGGCATCCAGTGCAAATCGTGCGCCGACCTCAGCCATCCGCGTGGCACCCTTGTTGATAACCAAGAAATTGACCATCAACAAAACGCAAAATACTACCAGACCCAACGCGATGTTTCCGCCCATTACGAACATCGCAAATCCTTCGATGACATTTCCGGCCGCGGAAGTTCCTGTATGGCCATTGCCGATGATCAATTTTGTCGAAGCGATATTGAGAGACAGCCTGAGAATGAGCGAACCAAGCAAGATGGTTGGGAACGCTGAAAAATCTAACGGCCGCTGTATGAAAAGCGTTACGGTAAACATAAGAATTGCGAGCGCGAAAGAAGCGGCCAATCCCACGTCTAATGCCCATGACGGCACTGGAAGAACCATGATGCAAATGACGCCCATCAAGACAAAGGCAAGTGCTATTGTGGAGTTTGATGAGTTTTTGGACATCATGAACCTATTGCTACGAATAAGGAAATGCGACTAGCGGTCAATTGAGGAGAGTTGGCTCAGAATTGATGATCGAAGAGCTTGTGTATCATCGAGGAGTTCGCGAATTTCCGTACTGTTTAGTGTTGAAAAGCTTTCCGGCGAAGGTGGATCTAGTGCTGCATCAAGGTTGAGTTCGATCGGTTCATCAGCTTGCTCCCTCTTTCCTGTGGCGGGTTGATCGCTTGCTTCACGTTGGTCGAGTATCTGAAATTCAACCATACGGTCCGATAGCAATTCTAAAGTGTCTTCGGTTAGCGGCCAGTCATCGCGAAGGAAGAAGGCCGCTAGGAAATCAGTATCGTTCGCATTTTGGGAAATTTCGGCAAATACCCTGTTGGCAATGCCGTCTACAGACCTGTCCTGAGACGGCGCGTGTTGAAATTCTTCCAGCTTACGGATGGCACCGGAGTAGTTGTTAGAATTTAGTAGCGAAACAATTTCTGCTTCTAATAACTCAAACCATAGTGGTGTACCTTGGTGTTCGAAACGAATGGCCTCTGAAATACCCGTTGCATTGTGATGATCGTTAAGCGCAAGAATATCTAACATCACCTCTGGTTGATCTCTATTTGCGATCTTGATTTCGGAGGTTGGGATGCTCTGGGGTGCAATCTCAGTTTTCTCAACGCCGGCTTCAGTGGCAACATCGGAAAAAGAGAGGATTTCAGCGGCAGAAGAGTATTCGTTATTCCTGATGAGCATATCATGAAGGCGGGCAGTGACATGCTGCCTGAGCCATCTAGGTAGCGCTTTAAAATGTAGGAGAACTAGATCGCTCTTTATGTCATTTTCTGACACGCCCTTCATGCTCAATGCATACCATAAGTAATTCGAATTTTCGCATCGTTGCATTCGTTGCCAAAAATCGGACGTATCAATGTGGTCTTGTAGAAGTTTTGCGATCTGCTTGAGTAATTCCACTTCTTCAGTCTTGGTACTAACTTGATCTAGGATTTGAGACGCCTCAATTTCTAGACCGAGTTCCAGGTATTGAAGCGCAAGGGAAACCATTCTTTCATCATTTGAATTTCCCGTCTCAGAAAAGACCAGTTTCCGTGTCGCGATCAGGGTCTCGAAGTCTATTTCTTCTACTGTTGAACCAAAAAGTTCTGCTGACCTAAAGGCATGGCAGGCTGTATCGGGGGTGATCGGATTTAAACCCTGCGCGTCACTACTCGTTGTGTCGATGCCGATGTTCAGTGACAAAATTGAGGTTTGGATGCCGTTTGCAGTGGCATTGGTAGGTTCTCTGTCACCATCACTTTTCTGGTGCAATTCGATACGACCCGACGTTGCCGCAGTTGATAGTTCGCGAGCAAGAAACTCAGGTATATAAACGCTATCAGGTTCCTGAATGAGGGGCGCTTCGACTTGGTTAACTTCGTAATTTGGGGTAGCCTCAACCAGAAGATCCCTCCACCATGCACCATTTGGAATGTCTCCATTTGACGTAGCTTTTTCAACAATCATCTCAGGGAACACATTGATAATATCAATTACCAAGAAAACATCTTGGTACACGTATACATCTATACGACAATCACACTCGAAACTAACCTCAATTTGATTCCGGCGCTCACGCTCAATAAGCTTCGCGTAGATCTCCCCAGCGCCTATTGCGTCCGGATTCTTCTGTTCAAAGCGAAATCCCTCTGGAAGCTCAATTATTGATTTTCCCTGTTCTTGCTGAATTTTCCAATCTGTCCCACGTGGTATGGTTGCGACAAAACGTGGAAAATCTGACTGATCTCCCGATATGATCGGAACAACCTCTGAGTAAGCACTGCTTGCAGTCAGAAGTAGAGCGACCGTTGCCCACCTAGTCATTAGGACGCTTCTTTTTTGAGAGATTTCAATGCTTCTTCGAGATCGGTAAACGACGGACGGAAATGCGATGGAGTATTCTGGCGTCCGACCTCAATGCAAATGTTTGGTGCATGACGGTGAAGGTTTGCGACCAGTACTTCACGGATTAACCGATAGAAGTGCGCATCTTCCTCGATGACGGCACCAACGCGAAGAGCAAATGGGCCTACTAAGCCATAGGCTAAAAAAACACCTAGAAATGTACCGACAAGTGCCCCACCGATCAATTTCCCGAGGACTTCTGGAGGTTGATCAATTGAGCCCATTGTTTTGATGATTCCCAAAACAGCAGCGACAATTCCTAGGGCAGGCAGCCCGTCAGCGATGCTCTGTAAGGCATGTGTCGAATGCATATTGTGATGGTGGGTCGCATCGATGCGTTTTTCCAAGACCTCTTCGACCTGATGAGGATCGTCATAGTTCATTGACCCTGACCGAAGGGTGTCGCAGATCAAGCCAATAGCTTCTTTGTCTGCTGCGATCTTTGGATACCGTTCAAATATTTCAGAACTGGTCGGATCCTCAATATGCGCTTCAAGTTCAACTGGGTTTGTCCTTGCGATGCGAAGCAACTCAAATAGAAGACAAAGAAGATCGCGGTAGTCGCTTGTTTTCCAAGTTGGACCTTTGAAAACTTTCCCGACATCTTTCGCTGTATGCTTAATGCCAGCTGTATCGTTACTGATGACAAACGCACCAACTGCTGCCCCCACAATCATTATCATCTCGAATGGCAGGGATTTGAGGATAATGCCCATTTTACCGCCAGCGAGGAGGTAACCGCCGAACACCATTACAAAAATGATGACAATGCCAACTAGTCCTATCATAAGATTCTCACATTATTGCAATTATGGGCAGTCATTCAAAATTGAACGCATTAGCATTTCGACCTGCAAGCATGACGCTAATGGTGTGCGCATTTTCCGGTTCTAGTTCCGTCATTACAGCCGCTGCGGCTTCGGCTTGCATTAGCCCGAGGAAACCAGCAGCAAAGCCGGGTGCCATTTCTGAAAACAAGGCGGCAGTATCTTTTGGCTTCATGTTTTCGTAAACTGTCGCTAATCGCGCCAAATCATTTTCGGCAGCTGTATCTGCTAGTGCTAAGGTGCTAGCGAGTTTTTGCTCAATGATTGTGAGTTCTGATATTTTTTCGGAAATACGTAGCTCCGATTGGCTTAGATCATCCTTTAGTATTCTTAATTCTGCTTCGCGTTCCAATAAATCCGCTTCGCGAACTTCGAAGGCAGCGAGAATTGCTTCAATCGCTTCGCTACTAAATGGGATACCGATGATCTCGGTTGTGCTAGATGATGCAGTTAAATTGGAAATATCTGCGTCTTGAGCAAATGCAAAAAACTGCTGTTCCGAGGAGCGAATGATTCCGGATACTATTAGTATTGTTGCGAGTGCGCCAAGCGAGCTGCTATAGCGTTTTTTTCGATTGAGAATGCTCATTCGCCGCTCGCAGGTTGCGGTTCGCGCCGCGCAAAGAATGGATTTGATGCTTGCTGTTGCTTTTCTGTTGAGGGCAGGCTGTGAAGCGATGCAACAAGTAGTTCTAAGTGCTTTGCGGCTTCTTCCGCCCTCTGACTGCCTGCATTTAATTGCCGAACTGATTGATTTCCATTCTCTTGCGCCCGGCGTAACGATAGGTTCAGTTCGCTAATTTGGACCGACATCGTTTTTATTGCCTTTCCGATGTCGCTTTCGAGGCTTGTGAACCGGCGCAACCTTCGTGACAATATCATGCAATAAATGGCAACGCCAAATGCGCCTGCAGACAATAGTATATCTGATATGAAGGCCATTCTGGCGCCCCCTAATTAAGTACAAATTCCATTACCAGTAAGTCATTGACGCGGTTTTCGCCGGCAACGATTCTGACGCGGTGCAACATCTGCGAGCGAATTTTAATTAGCGCCGCTGGTGCTTCGAGATCTTCTACTTCTAAAGCTCTTAAATAACCGTTTAAGATGTCGATAATTCGCGGCTTAATTTTCTCGACTTCTTCTACCGCGGCTGGGTTGACATCTAGCTGGGCTGTAAAACGGAGTAATTGCCTGTCCGACCCGCTAGATAGTGTAATTACCATGGGGTCTAATGGGACGAAGGCCACATCTTCGCTTTCGGGCGGAATATCCGAAGTTTCTGTAGAATCTCCGGCTACCTCATTTGTTTTCCCGCCGATGATGCCGATCTTTACGAGGGTGAAGCCCCCTCCCGCGCCCGCGAGCAACAGTACAAACCCTAGGATTAGCGGAAGTTTCGTTTTTTTGGGCGGTGGTGGCACCTCTAGTTCGGCAGCGTCGGTCATGTTGCGACTCCATTAAATGTCTCTTGACGCGATTTAACCAAAGAAGCCCTAACTCGTTATTAATTGTTTGCATGCAATCAATCGATTGTTGGAGGCAGAAGGCCTCTGTTTGATCGGAGAACTGATTTGCAAAATTTACTCGACGTTTGGAATCGGTTGAGCATCGGGCAGCGGGTCGCGGCGATTGGCTCGAGTATTGGTGTTTTCTTGGTTGTCTTGTTTCTTGTGCAATCCCCTGGCGCGCGAGACATGTCACTGTTGTTCGGGGGGCTAGAACCAAGCGCGGCAGGTGACGTGCTAACTGCGCTTGACCAACAAGGTGTCATATACGAAGTGCGCGGTGGGGCGATCTATGTCGAAACGACCGCGCGCGATTCGCTTAGACTTGTTCTGGCGGGGCAGGGTTTACCGGTCAGTGGAGTCAACGGGTACGAATTGTTAGACAATCTCAGCGGGTTTTCGACAACGTCCCAAATGTTCGATGCGACATACTGGCGGGCAAAAGAAGGGGAACTTGCGCGTACAATTGTTGCGAACCCGCGCTTCCGTAGCGCGAGAGTTCATATTTCCTCTGCGTCGACGCGATCATTTCAACGATCGGAACCACCAAGCGCTGCAGTGACTGTGCAGTCATCCACAGGGATAATTTCCGCCAGTCAAGTCAAGGCGCTTCAGTACCTCGTTGCCTCTGCTGTCAGCGGCTTGGTTCCCGAAAATGTCGCAATTATTGACGCTACTGCGGGGCTTCTGTCAGGTGCCGATGATTTGCCCGGCGCCGCTGCGGATAATGAGCAAGCTGATATTCTTCGTGCGCGAGCTGAAAGGCTATTGTTGGCGCGGGTGGGGGCAGGGAATGCGGTTGTCGAACTCACAATGGAAACAGTCACTGATTCTGAGACGATATCCGAACGCACGGTGGATCCTGACAGCCGCGTAGCGATTAGTACAGAGGTTCAGGAAAGCGCTGAAAAATCGGAAGATTCCCGCGGCGGGGAGGTGACTGTTGCGTCCAATCTTCCAGACGGTGACGCAGCCGGCGGCGGAACAGCCAATAATGAGAATAGCGAAACACGCGCGCTCACAAATTTTGAGGTCTCTGAAACGCAAAGGGAAATTAAGCGACTGCCGGGTGCGGTTAAGCGCCTAACTGTGGCGGTATTGATCAATGATGCGGTGATCAAGAACCCTGATGGAACCACAACAGTTGAACCACGGTCGGACGAAGAATTGGCTGATCTACAAGAATTGGTAACGTCTGCCGTCGGCTTCGACGAGGCAAGAGGTGACCAAATCACTTTGCGATCAATGCCATTTGAGCCAATCCCTGAATTAGGGACAGAAGTATTCGCCGACAGTATTTCGACGTCATCTTTAGACATGATGCAACTCATTCAAATCGGGGTTTTGGCCGCAGTTGCGCTGATCCTCGGATTGTTTGTCGTGAAACCTATTTTGTCACCGAAGCCCGGAATGGCAGCCTTGCCACCGCCTGATGAAGGGGCGGAAAGCACCAGTTTCGTTGAAGACGATGCCCCACAAATGATGTCCGCCTTTCCGGACATGATGTCGATCGAAGGGCCAAGCGACGACGGTTTAGGTTTTGGTGACATGGGTGGAAGCGCCGCAGATGACCCAGTCACAAGATTGCAGGACATGATCACGGATCGGGAGACTGAAACGCTGCAAATTCTTGAAAATTGGATGGACGATCCTGAGCGGAAGGAGCCCGCATAAATGGTGTCATCCTTAAGTCTTGAAAGCTTTGATGGGCAGCATCTGAGCCAGACTGATCATCCTGAAAATATTGCGACATACGATGACGGATTCCGGGATGGGCAAGAGGCAGCAATTCTGGCGCATCAGAGCGAACAATCGCAGTTACGCGCAAAAGTCGCGGAGTCGCTGGTTGATGGCATGTTTGGGTACGAAGAAGCCCAATCCCATTTCTCGAATGGAACTGCAAGTTACGTTACGGCCATCTTGGAGCAAGTTTTGCCTGAGTTGCTTGCGCCAGCTTTGCATTTGAAATTGCGCCAATTGTTGCTTGGCGCGATTGAACGAGACAGCACGCATCCCATTGTCCTTCGCTTGCCACCGAATCAAATTGACGTGTTTCAGGCGGTCATTAGTGACCTCGATTTGTCCGAAATCGTGATTGAGGCTGATCCGGCCTTAACAGAACATGCGGCGTTTTTCATGGGTGGCGGGCACGAAACGTCCATTGATTTTGATGCCTTACACGAGGCCATCAAACATCATTCGAAAATCTTGATTACCCCAGCGAAGGAAGCTTCATAAGATGGAAGATGTTGTCGAAAAACAGACCACTGGACATGCGTCGGTACATCCTCTGCAACGCATCCCAATCGAGATATCGGTTTCCGTCGGCAAGGCAACGCCGCTGATCTCTGATCTGATGAACCTAACGGAAAATGCGGTTTTACCGTTGGATCGCAAAATTGATGATCCCGTAGAGCTTTATATCGGCGATCGGCTGGTTGCCCGCGGAGAACTGCAAGAACTGGAGGGGGGGGAACCGGGGCAGCTTGCGGTGCGGCTGACGGAGGTCGCCGTTCACAACGACGAGTTGGAATAACGTGCGTTTTTTTTGCATTACGTTACTGTGTATCGCTTTTTGGGCGTCGCCATCAGTCGCGCAAGATTTTTCGATAACGCTGGGCGACGATACCTCTCTGGCGTCGCGGTCGATCCAGTTGTTAGTTTTGATCACCGTGCTCAGTTTGGTGCCGGGCATCGCAATTATGGTGACCTGTTTTCCATTCTTCGTCACCGTCTTCGCCATTTTGCGACAAGCGATTGGTTTGCAGCAGTCGCCCCCAAATATGATGATGGTCAGCCTTGCGTTATTCATGACTTATTTTGTTATGGAGCCCGTGTTCATTGCGTCTTGGGAGCAGGGCGTCGGTCCGGTCGTTGATGGTACTATGGACATCGAAACAGGCTTTTTCCGCGCGATGGAGCCGTTGAAGATTTTCATGGCGGGTCGGATTAACCCTGAAACCTTCGAACGCATGGCTGAGCTGCGACCGGATGTTGATCCGACCTTGCCGATCGTTCAGTCCAACCTGTCCGTCGTGATCCCGTCGTTTATGTTGAGCGAACTTGCGCGTGCATTTCAGGTCGGGTTTATTATCTTTTTGCCGTTCCTGATTATCGATCTCATTGTTGCGGCCATTCTGATGTCGATGGGGATGATGATGGTGCCGCCTGCAATCGTTTCGCTTCCCTTTAAACTGTCGTTTTTTGTTGTGGCGGACGGGTGGAGCTTACTTTCAATGGGACTTGTTCAAAGCTATGGGGTTTAGTGTTTCAGTTGTCGTAGTTTTTTGGCGACAATGGCTGGATTGGCGATGACCCGTTGAATTTTCACCCAAATGTCGCGCACTGGGCCGAGGGAATTGTAGGGGTACTGGCTTAGCTCCGGCCACAACCGTTGGATCATAGCGATCCCTAAAGTCCCATTTCGTTTCCAGTCGGCGGGTAGGCCGCGCATCAACGCCGAGGTTTCGTAGGTGAACATCGGAGCATAGCGTACAACAGTTGGGTCCGCGCAGAATTGGACATTCGCCCAAGGTCCCATGCGATTTTCTATGTACGCGAGGTCTAGAATATCTAGACCGTTTGTTCCGATTTCGGTTTTGAGCTCCGTCAACCAAGCGCCAAGGGCCGCAGCGGCTTTATCGGACTGACGCAGGCCAAAGCGTGTTACCAACAATTCAGTCGAAACATTTAGTTCGGCAGTGTCGGTATCACGCCAAAGAAAGGCCCGCCCGATTTCACCACCCAACCCACCGACGAAGACGTGTTCGCGCGCGAGCGGCCGGACACTGGGGTGGAATTTGACGTTACTGTCACCATGGCAATGCCCGCCGCGCCGCAAAAACAGTTCCTGCTGGTCCGTGTCTGCATTTTTGCGCGGCAGCGCCATGTGGTCCAAGGACATATCATCGGCAATTTGACGGGCGATGGTGCTGTCGATTTGATGACGATCTTCGCCAACGACCGTTACAAATTTGACCTTGTCTAGGTATGGACGCGCACAAGCCAATAAAACACGGGTCTCATATCCGGCGGTCAGCGCAATCGCCGGCATCTTGTCGCCATCTATCAGAGCCGTGATCTGTGATTGTGTGATCGCGATCATCCGGTCAACGATTTCATCGGTGCTGAGGTCGGTGTGTTTGAATGCAGCCCCTTGGAAACGGTTCACTGACCAATCTTGCAGATCGAGGTAGTGGTTTGGCAGTACTCTGGATAAGCCATGATGGGCCGTCAATCCGGCGGGAAACCAACCTTCGCCGTTGACGCCGAGCTGATCAAATAGCGTCTTATTGAACCGCGCATCGTAGGTCGTATCGTCCATCAGCGACAATGCGGTTGCACCCGCACATCGCATTTCGGGGTCATAAACGCAGGTCACCTGTCCGCCGGCATCTGGATAAAGGCGTGTTTGACAGCCAAGCGTTGCAATCCAAATGTATCGCCCGCCAATTGCCCACAAAAGATTGCGGACAAGTTCATCAACGGGATCGTCATGCGAAACGGGCGCCGCCCAAGTTCCGGCTAGAATTTTAGCGGCCGCGATGTCGATTGCGAAACCGACAATGACCCCGATTTCGACCCCGTTTCGATCGGTGACGGTTGTGACCGGAAGGTCATCACCAACAGTGAGCCAGAAATCCCCGACGGCAATGGCATCCTCAGTTTCAACCGGGGTCACGCGATATTGCCAACGATCTAAAGGGTGCGATGGAATTTCTGTCATTAATCTACTTTAGCGGTTGGGCAATTTTGCGGGTTTGGCGCATGTGTTGATGGGTTGTTGCATCTCTTTCATGGTCTGAAAACCCATAATGCTTCCCAATCGGGTCAATCCAGTGTATGGCCCGCCCATCTTGGAAGACCGGCGCCCGCAGTCCAGCGCCGACAAAAGAAGATACCGGATTGAGGGGGAATACGCCCCCTACGCAAAAGGCCCCATCGGGCCAAAAGGAAAACATATATGTTTAACGAAGTAAAAAAATCGATGCAGTGGGGCGAAGAAACGCTCACTCTCGAAACCGGCAAGGTTGCGCGTCAGGCTGACGGCTCAGTGATTGCCACACTTGGCGAAACATCTGTGATGGCGAACGTCACATTTGCACGCAAGCAAAAGCCTGGTCAGGATTTCTTTCCGCTGACCGTACATTATCAAGAAAAATACTATGCTGCCGGTAAAGTACCTGGTGGCTTCTTCAAGCGTGAAGCGCGTCCAACTGAAAAAGAGACGCTGACATCCCGCCTGATCGACCGTCCAATTCGCCCGTTGTTCGTCCCCGGCTTCAAAAACGAAGTTCTGGTGATGTGTACTGTGCTATCCCACGATCTGGTTAATGACCCAGATATGGTTGCGATGATCGCGGCATCCGCGGCACTTACCATTTCCGGTGCGCCATTCCGCGGCCCGATTGCTGCGTGTCGCGTTGGTTTTGAGGATGGTGAATACATCCTGAACCCAGAAATCGACGATATGCATAACCTGCGCCTGAACCCAGAGCAGCGCTTGGATCTTGTTGTTGCCGGCACAAAAGACGCCGTGATGATGGTTGAATCTGAAGCATACGAATTGACCGAAGAAGAAATGCTCGGTGCGGTGACGTTCGCCCACGAAAGCATTCAGCCGGTCATCGACCTGATCATCGATCTGGCCGAAGAATGTGCAAAAGAGCCATTTGATTTCCAGCCTGAAGATTATTCAGACCTGTTCAACGCTGTCAAAGCCGCTGGCGAAGACAAAATGCGTGCCGCTTATGCGATCACGGACAAGCAAGAACGTACCGGTGCAGTTTCTACCGCCAAGGACGAGATCATCGCATCTTTGTCCGAAGAGCAACAAGAAGACGGCAACCTGGGCGCTGCTCTGAAGAAGCTGGAATCTGCAGTTCTGCGCGGTGATGTTGTCAAAAACGGCAAGCGCATCGACGGTCGTGCTCTCGACACGATTCGCCCGATCGTTTCCGAGACAGGCATCCTGCCACGGACACACGGCTCTGCCTTGTTTACACGTGGTGAGACACAGGGTCTTGTTGTGACGACGCTTGGTACTGGCGACGATGAGCAGATGATCGACTCATTGACTGGTATGTATAAGTCGAACTTCATGCTTCATTATAACTTCCCACCGTATTCAGTTGGTGAAGTTGGTCGTGTTGGTGGTCCGGGTCGTCGTGAAATCGGCCACGGTAAACTGGCTTGGCGTGCGTTGCAGGCTGTTCTGCCGTCCGCAACTGATTTCCCATACACTATCCGTTTGGTGTCAGAGATCACTGAATCCAATGGGTCGTCTTCAATGGCGTCCGTTTGTGGTGGGTCTTTGTCCATGATGGACGCAGGCGTTCCGTTGAAAGCACCAGTTGCTGGTGTTGCGATGGGTCTGGTGATGGAAGACGATGGCGATTACGCGATCCTGTCCGACATCTTGGGTGACGAAGATCACCTCGGCGACATGGACTTCAAAGTTGCGGGTACTGAAAACGGTATCACATCTTTGCAGATGGACATCAAGATCGCAGGTATCACGCCGGAAATCATGTCCAAGGCGCTGGCACAGGCGAAAGCTGGCCGTTTGCATATCCTCGGTGAGATGGGCAAAGCGCTGACAGGCGCGAAAGATCTGGGCGTACACGCACCGAAGATCGAAACGATGCAGATTCCGACTGACAAGATCCGTGAAGTGATCGGGTCTGGTGGTAAAGTGATCCGTGAAATCGTTGAGACATCCGGCGCGAAAGTGGACATCAACGACGACGGTATCATCAAGCTGGCGTCCAACGATGCGGAGGCCATCAAAAAGGCCTACGACATGATCCATTCCATCGTGGCTGAGCCAGAAGAAGGCGTGATCTACAAAGGTAAAGTTGTGAAGCTCGTCGATTTCGGCGCGTTTGTGAACTTCTTTGGTAAGCGTGACGGCCTTGTGCACGTGTCCCAGATCGAAAACCGTCGCCTGAACCACCCATCTGACGTTCTGAAAGAAGGTCAGGAAGTTTGGGTGAAACTGCTCGGCTTTGATGATCGCGGCAAAGTCCGTTTGGCTATGAAAATGGTTGATCAGGAAACTGGTAAAGAGATCACAAAAGAAGAAGCTGCTGAAGAGTAATCCTTCTTTGAAAGATTTGAAAAAGCCCCGATGTGTTCATCGGGGCTTTTTTGTTTGTTTACTTGTTCCCGCTAGTTTGCCCTAAATTTGAAAGGGCTTTTGATGCGAATAAGAATTTGGATCCTCATGATATTGGGCATTCTGGCGGGGCCGCTGAAAGCCCAAAACATAGGTGATGTCACCGCATGGAGCGGGATTTCTACGTTTGGTTTGTCTTTTGAGGGGGGATACCAGATGACTCCTGATTGGCGCGCACGTGCTGGATGGATGGGTGGCCTTCAGCTGAATGAAACACAAACGGAAAGCGGGAACAGTTACGATATCGATGCCGCACTGGGTGCAATGACTATGATCGTAGACTATTCTCCGGTGGATGCGGACTGGCGTATTTCAGGTGGCCTAGTGTTCAGCAAAACAAGCATTGAAACAACGATATCAGGGACAGCTAGTAATCCGATCGAATATGACGGGCAAAGCTTTGACAGCGGCACAGCGACTAGTATTGCGGAATTCAATCGAACTGCCGCCCCTTTGGTTTCTGTCGGATACGATTACCCGATTAACGATGAGTGGGTATTAAGTAGTGAAATTGGGGCTGTCTTTGTAGGCGGTTTCGACATTGAAATTACTGGGGACAGCGCTGAGCTTCAGGCCGCAATTGATGCCGATCCGGATGTGCAAAACGCCCGCGCTGACGCCGCCAATTTTGCGGCTTATCCATACATCAACCTGTCGGTGGGGTACCGATTCTGATACCGCTTCGTGATTTTTCCCCCTCGTCGGCATAATTGTGAGCAGATAAGGCTGTTGTTGGTTTGCATCACCAAAATCGGTTCACTCATATTTGATCTGAATTCCGGTCGGGATGACGCTAGATACGAACAAACCAGCGCAGATTCTTCGGGGGAAAACCTTATGCTGACAAGACGTCATTTTATTGCCACGGGTGCTGCCATCACCGCGTTTGGCGCTCACCCTGCTTTTGCACAAGAGGCGGCCGCGCCAGCGCCAGAAGCGCCAGTTGTACCTGCTGATCCTCTTGCGCCAACTTTGGTTACTTTGGCAGGCGCCGTCGCCGCCAATGAAATCCACATGGATCCAAACACATTCCGCCTTTACCTGACACTGGGTGGCGATCAGGCAATGCGCTACGCCGTCGGTGTTGGTCGTCCAGGGTTGTACGAACCGGGTAGCTTCTACGTTGGTGCCAAGAAAGAATGGCCTAGCTGGACACCGACACCGGAAATGATTGAACGTGATCCAGAGGCGTATGAAAAATACGCAGACGGGCTCGAAGGCGGGCCGGACAACCCGCTTGGTGCGCGCGCGCTTTACCTATTTGAACCGGGGCGTGGCGACACGTATCTTCGCATTCACGGGACAAATGCGCCCCGCACAATTGGCACTGCGGTATCAAACGGCTGCGCACGCCTTACGAATGAATTTGTCGTAGATCTCTACAACCGCACGCCGATGCGTTCGAAAGTTTACCTGTATCCAAGGGACGTCTAGCACCACAAAGTGATGCAGGAACCCTACAGTACCGGCCCTAATTGGGCCGGTACTTTGCATTTTGTTGGTTCGGTAATCTGTTTGGCCTAATGATTGCGTCAAAATAGACAGCAATAGACCTGAGCAGGACCCCAAATGCTGACACGCCGTCAATTCACTGCAAGCGCAGTGGCGTCTATCCTCGCGACGCCCGCGATAGCGACACCCACCGTCGTCCAGCTTCCGCGTCGTTTCCGACCCCAAGAAGTAGACGTGAACCCCGAACTGCCAGCGGGCGAAATTCATGTCGTTAAGGAAGATTTCTATCTGTATTGGACGCTTGGCAATGGTCGTGCCCGTCGTTACGGCATTGCGCTTGGTAATCAGGGTCGGAACTATACGGGGGTTCTGACGATCCGCCGTAAGGCCGAATGGCCCAGCTGGATTCCGACGCAGAACATGATCAACCTCGAACCAGAGCTATACGCGCCCTATCGGCGTGGTTTGCCTGGTGGTCACCCGCAAAACCCGATGGGTGCGCGCGCGCTGTACCTGTATGAGGGCGGCCGCGACACATATTACCGCATTCATGGTACACCACAGCCGTGGACGATTGGTCAGAACTTTTCGTCAGGTTGCGTTCGGTTGATCAACCCGCATGTCGAAGAACTTTACGATCAGGTGCCTGTGAATACGCGCGTCTATATCTTCTAAGAAAAAGAGCCTCGCAATCACTTGCGAGGCTCTTTCAGTTCGAACAGCGATACCGCCGTTTAGAGCTTTGTCTTGCGCAAGTACGGCAGCACTTTTTCAAAATCGCCGAATTTGGCTTTCGCGTCTTCATCGCTCAATGTGGCGGGAATGATGACGTCGTCCCCAACATTCCAGTTCGCTGGTGTTGCAACACCACGGCCAGTGGATGTCTGTAGACCATCGAGGGCACGAAGCACTTCGGCAAAATTGCGGCCGACGGTCATTGGGTATGTCATCGACAATTTCAGCTGCTTGTCTGGGCCGATGATAAACACCGAACGGACTGTCGCGCTGTCCGCCGGTGTGCGTCCATCCGGCAGGTACGCTTCCGCGGGAAGCATGTCGAACGCCTTAGACACTTCAAGTCCAGTGTCTGCGATAATTGGAAAACCTGCTGCAGCGCCGCCAACGGTTTCGATGTCAGTTTTCCATTTCTTATGGTCCTCGACACCGTCGACGGACACGCCAATCACTTTTGTGCCGCGTTTGGCCCATTCGTCGGCTAGTTGCGCCACTGCGCCAAATTCGGTCGTGCAAACCGGCGTAAAGTCTTTGGGGTGCGAGAAAAGGATCGCCCAGCTATCGCCGATCCAATCGTGCAAAGCAAAGCTGCCTTGATCGGTTTCGACGGTCAGGTTTGGAATGGTATCGTTAATACGCAAGCTCATGATGGTATCCTTTCATGCGGTTCTTGTTGATATATAATGACGCGCACGATAGAGCGCACCCCCGACAGGTCGCCGATTTACTAGAATGGTGCTTTGGCCGTAATGCGGGTGCCTTGTCCGCCGTCGGGGTGCCGAAATTGGAATGTCTCGGAATGCAGCATCAATCTGGGATGGTTCAGTGCGTCGCCTGTCGCATAGAACGGATCGCCAAGAATGGGATGCCCCATCGCCAGCATATGTACACGTAGTTGGTGGGACCGGCCCGTTTTGGGCATCAGGCGGACCCGCGTTTCTGCATCGTTACTGCGGATGACCCGCCAATCCGTCACGGCTTGTTTGCCGGTTTCATGGCAAACCATCTGTTTTGGACGATTGGGCCAGTCGACGATAAGTGGCAGATCAACTGTACCGGTTTTTTCTACGATACGTCCCGCAACGCGGGCCACATAGGTCTTTTTCGTCTGACGTTTTTCAAACTGCAGGCCGAGGTGGCGCTGGGCGTGTGGCGTTAACGCGAAAATCATGACCCCGGACGTGTCCCGGTCTAGGCGGTGAACCAGCAAAGCCTGTGGGTAAACCGCCTGAACACGCGTGATCAGACAGTCCGCCAGATGTTCACCCTTGCCCGGAACAGACAAAAGCCCGCTTGGCTTATCGACAAGAACGACTTCGTGATCGTCGTGCAGGATGACAAGCGGATCTTGAGGTGGGGCGTAGGTGTTAGTCATAAACGCGGTCACCGAAGATAGCTGATCCAACGCGAACATGTGTCGCGCCTAAGGCAATCGCGCTTTCGAAATCTCCGCTCATGCCCATGGACAGGCCTGCCAATCCATTGCGGCCTGCAATTTTGGCAAGCAATGCGAAGTGCAAGGATGGTTCTTCTTCCGCCGGTGGAATACACATCAGCCCTTTGATCGGCAAATCAAGCGCGATCGCGTCTTTGATAAAGGTGTCGGCATCGGACGGTAAAACGCCTGCTTTCTGCGTTTCTTCGCCGGTGTTCACCTGAATGAACAGATCAGGGCAGCTTCCGACCTCTTGAGCGATGCGTGCGATCGTTGTTGCAAGCTTTGGCCTGTCCAGTGTGTGGATCGCCTGTGCAAGTGTCATCGCTTGACGGGCCTTGTTGGTTTGCAGTGGTCCAATCAGGTGAAGATCGACATCATTATATGTTTCGCGGAACGCAGGCCATTTACCAGCCGCTTCCTGCACCTTGTTTTCGCCAAAGACGTGGTGACCTTCAGAAAGAATCGCCTCAACGCGTGCATTAGGTTGCACTTTAGAAACCGCAATAAGCGTGACATCACCTTTTGGCCGGTTCGCCTTTGTTTCGGCGCGGTTGATGCGCTCTTTGATATCCATCAGCGACATTACAGGGTCCTGTTATTGTTTTGATATTCGTTCTAGGCAACGAAATAGGGGGTTTGTGCGTGCTTGTCATTCCGCAAACTGCCAAAACCGGTGTGTGTCCTTGATGCACCATTTTTCATAGACCCGCCAAACATTGGCCCAAATTACTTGAGTGTGCAGCCACTTGGGCGCAATTACACACTCAATGCTAGACGATCTGGCATCTTGGGAATGCAAACACGAGGGAATTATCCATGAAAAGCATCCTTCTTACCTCTACTGCCCTGGTCGCCTTTGCTGGCGCCGCTGCAGCTGACGGCCACGCCTCTGTAAGCCACTCTTTGGGTGGTACACTTGGTTACAACAACGAAGTCGATGGTATCGGCGAAGACGGTTTCTTCTGGGAAGGTAACCTGAAGACAACTGCAACTGCTGCTTTGGACAACGGTCTGACAGCTGGCGCATACTTCGAAGTCACTGTTGCTGAAGACGACGGTACTGCTTCTAATGACGGCGGCACCGATCCTTTGGCGACATCAGATTTCGTTCTGTCTTTGGAATCAGACACAGCGTCTTTGTTCGTTGGTGACACTGGTACAGCCGCGACTAAGCGCTTTGTAGCAGCTGGCGACATGGAATCAGACGCCTTCACAACAGGTACAGACTCCGCAGTTCTGCGCGGCGACGTATCTTTCGGTGGTGTTGACGCGTCTTTGTCTTACATCATTGACGATGCAAACGGTGAAGCTGAGCAGCTTTCATTCGGTGCAGCAGCAACTTTCGGTATCGCTACTTTGACAGCAGCTTACCAGGAAGACACAACTTTTGCTGACGGCAACGGCGACTTCAGCGCAGCTGAAGTTATGGGTGTATCTGCAGCTGTAACTGTTGCTAACGCAACAATCACACTTGCATACGCTGACAACATGACAGCTGACACACAGTCCACTGGTATCAAGGTTTCATACCCTATCGGTCCAGTTGTTGCGACTGGTTACTACGTTGACGAAGGTGACGCAGACGCAAACCTCGGCGTGAACGTAGCTTACACAAGCGGCCCAATCGCTGCTTCTGTTGACTACCAGGACGACCAAGGCGTGACTAAGTACAAAGTTGAAGGTTCTTACGACCTCGGCAATGGCTTGACTGTTCTTGCTGGTGCGTTGAACGAAAACGAAGGCGACGACGTTGACTACTACGCTGGCGCAACATACGACCTCGGTGGCGGCGCGACTGCTACTTTCGTATACGCAGCTGACGAAGATGGCGACCAAGGCGACGAAATCGGCGCTGGTGAATACGATCCAGGCGTAACAGTTTCTGTAGACTTCACATTCTAAGTTGTCTTACAGGAATTGAGATTGAGCCGCCCTTTGGGGCGGCTCTTTCTTTTTGTGGACACGTCTTTGGACGCACTAGTCTTTCGGCCCATAGGCCTTTATGAAAATGCAAAGCTTACAGCCCGTGTTTCCATTGAAAGACCAGACATATGTCCACGTATTCCCCATCAGAAATCGAAGCCAAATGGCAGGCCGCGTGGACGGATGCCGAAACGTTCAAGGCGGTACGCAGCGGCGATAAGCCGAAGTACTATGTGTTAGAGATGTTCCCATACCCATCGGGGAACCTGCACATGGGCCACGTCCGCAATTACACGATGGGCGACGTGATCGCGCGCTATAAACTGTCGACAGGTCACAACGTGCTTCATCCGATGGGCTGGGATGCCTTTGGGATGCCTGCGGAAAACGCGGCGATGGCCACGGGCATTCATCCAAAGGAATACACCTACGGCAACATCGACCACATGAAATCCCAGATGCGCCCGCTGGGCCTGTCGCTGGATTGGTCCCGTGAATTTGCGACATGTGATCCTGAATACTACGGCCAACAGCAGGCCTTGTTCATCGATTTCCTTGAGAAAGATTTGATCTATCGCAAAAAGGCGGTCGTGAACTGGGACCCAATCGATATGACCGTTCTGGCCAACGAACAGGTTATTGACGGCAAAGGCTGGCGGTCTGGCGCAGAGGTTGAACGCCGCGAACTGGTGCAATGGTTCTTTAAAATCTCCGACTATTCGGACGAATTGCTATCCGCGTTGGATACGCTCGACAACTGGCCCGCGAAGGTCAAACTGATGCAGTCGAACTGGATCGGCAAATCGCGCGGTTTGCAGTTTGGTTTTTCAATCATCGACGGCCCTGATGGCCACGACCGTGTAGAGGTTTACACGACCCGTCCGGATACCCTGAACGGTGCTTCCTTCGTTGGTATCTCTCCAGACCATCCGCTGGCCAAGCAGTTGGAGGCAGATAACCCCGAAATCGCGGCGTTCTGCGCAGAATGTCGCAAAGGTGGCACCACAGCCGAAGCGGTCGAGAAGGCTGAAAAGCTGGGCTATGACACGGGCCTGCGCGTGCGTCATCCGTTTGATAACGCATGGGAATTGCCCGTCTATATCGCGAACTTCATCCTGATGGATTACGGTACAGGCGCTATTTTCGGCTGCCCTGCACATGATCAACGTGACTTCGAATTCGCCACGAAATACGACCTGCCAATCACGCCTGTTTTCGCGGAACCGGGTCAAGAGGACGTCGCGCTGACCGAGGCATTTGTGCCGGGCAAAACTGATAAGGTCACTTATCTGAAAGGGTTTGCTGGCGAGGCCGAACAGAATGGAGACGAAGCCGTCGAAGCGGCTGTTGATTTCTGCGAAGCAAACGGCGTGGGTCAAGGCGTCACCAAGTTCCGCTTGCGCGACTGGGGTCTGTCTCGTCAACGCTACTGGGGCTGCCCGATCCCGATCGTGCACTGCGAATCCTGCGGGGCGGTGCCCGAGGCGAAAGAAAACCTGCCGATCAAGCTGCCTGATGATGTTAGCTTTGATATTCCGGGCAACCCGCTTGATCGTCATCCAACATGGCGGGATTGTAAGTGCCCGAAATGCGGGGCTGATGCGCAGCGCGAAACCGACACCATGGACACATTCGTCGATTCGTCTTGGTATTACGCGCGCTTTACCTCACCGGGGGCCGCGACGCCGGTTGATATCGAAGAAGCTGCGTATTGGATGAACGTCGACCAATACATCGGCGGTATCGAACACGCGATTCTGCACCTGCTTTATTCCCGTTTCTTCGCGCGGGCCATGCGGATGACCGGCCACTTGCCACAAGGTAGCGAAGAACCGTTTGACGCGCTGTTTACGCAAGGCATGGTGACCCACGAGATTTACCAAACCAAAGGCGCTGATGGACGCCCTGTCTATCATTTCCCGACGGATGTGACCGACGGCAAGCTCGCTGATGGAACCGATGTTGAAATCATCCCTTCCGCGAAAATGTCGAAGTCTAAGAAGAACGTGGTTGATCCCGATGATATCCTCGCGACCTACGGCGCTGATACGGCACGGTGGTTTGTGTTGTCCGACAGTCCGCCAGAGCGTGACGTGGAATGGACGGCGTCGGGGGCCGAAGCGACGCACAAGCATCTGTCTCGCGTTTGGCGGATCGCAAATGATGTCGCGGCACTTGAAGGCGGTGATGCGGCACAAGACGCTGATCTTCTGCGCGCAATGCACAAGGCGATCATGGACGTGACCAACGGCGTCGAAAGCTTTGGCTTTAACGCAGCGATTGCAAAGCTTTACGGTTTCACTGGTGTGCTTGCGAAATCTAAAGCAAGTGCAGTGGCGAAACGCGAAGCAACGCTCACGCTTGCACAGTTAATGTCGCCGATGACACCGCATTTGTCTGAGGAAATCTGGTCTCTGCTGGGTGGCGAGGGCTTGATTGCAACGGCCCCTTGGCCGGTCGCGGATGAAAGCATGTTGGTCGAAGACACAGTGACGATGCCGGTGCAGGTCAACGGCAAACGGAAAGCGGAAATTGCAGTGGCGGCAGATGCGGACAAAGCATCGGTTGAAGCGCTTGCCATGTCGAACGAAACCGTTATCCGTGCGCTTGATGGGGCAACCCCGAAAAAAGTGATCGTCGTGCCAGGCCGGATTGTGAACATTGTGGTCTAGACGCCGCCTCTGTTTGTTGGCCGCCATTGTCACGATGGCTGGTTGTGCGGTCGTGCCTTTGCATGGTCCCAATGGCGCTGCAGCACGGTGGCAGAACACCATCGTGGTTGATGCGCCGGACAGCGTCATTGGATTCCGTTTGGCGGAAAGGCTTGAGGCAACATTTGGTTCTGCAACGGCTGCGCAATACCGGCTGACAGTCGTCCCGCAGGTAGAACCTGTTCCGGCAACGATCACGGTCGATGGTGATAGCACGCGCTTTAACCTAACGGGAAATGCGACGTGGACGCTTGTCGATCAAGCCGGAGAAAAAATCGGCGGAGGGTTAGAGCAAACTTTCACAAGCTACTCCGCGACCGGATCAACTGCGGCAACCCAAGCGGTCGAGAGCGACGCGCAGGCCCGCCTTGCGGTCGCATTGGCTGACCTGATTGGTCAACGCTTGGCTCTGTTAGAGGTGCCGCGATGAAGCTGGCTGGTGCCGCAGCAAACGGGTATTTTCGCAACCCCGACAAAACCCATACCGCACTGCTTATTTTTGGCGCAGATCCCATGCGCGTTGCGGGGAAACGGCAAGAGGTCATCGCAGCCCTTGTCGGGCCGAATGGTGACGAAGAAATGCGACTGACCCGTATCCCAGGGGCCGAACTACGCAAAGATCCTGCGATCCTGAATGATGCGATAAAGGCGCAAGGTTTTTTCCCCGGCCATCGCGTTGCGTTTGTGGAAGATGCGACAGACGGGGTGTCGAAAGTTATTGATGCAGCACTTGCGGATTGGCAGCCGGGGGACGCGCAGGTCATCGTCACAGCGGGCCAATTGACTGCAAAGTCTGCTTTGCGAAAGGTGTTTGAAGGTCACCGAAATGCGGTTGCGGTCGGGATATATGACGATCCACCTAGTCGAGATGATATTGAACAGTCGTTGCGGGACGCCGGGCTTGAGGTTCAAAGCAGGGACGTGATGGATGCCCTGTTTGCGCTCGCCGGATCGTTGGAACCGGGTGATTTTCGACAAACAATTGAAAAGGTCGGCCTGTACAAACGTGGTGATGCGACACCCATCAGCGTCGAAGACGTCATGGCGAACGCGCCGCAATCAGCGGAAGTAGATGTGGATGATGTGCTCGAGGTCGTGGCATCTGGGCAGGCGGATAAACTTGGACCAATCCTGCGGGACTTGTATGCGCAAGGCGTGGCCCCCGTGACCCTTTGTATCGGCGCGATGCGCCACTTTCGGCAATTGCATGCCGCTGCATCTGACCCGGGCGGTGCTGCTGCCGGTGTTGGACGCCTGCGTCCACCTGTCTTTGGGCCGCGTCGCGATAAGATTGTGCGCCAAGCCAGCAATTGGGGGCGTGACCGGCTTGAACGTGCGCTGACTGCACTGACGGACACTGATCTGCAAATGCGTTCGTCGGGCGCGACGCCTGACCGGGCATTGATGGAGCGGGTTTTGATACGACTTGCAATGATGGCACGTCGGTAAAACAGGTTGGGCCGCCCAATCTGGACGGCCCTTAACGTACGTTTCCGTCAGTTAAATTAGTTTGTGGTGGACGTCGCAGATGCAGCGCTCGCAATAGCGAGAAGAGCTGCCAGACCTGCAAGCGTCACGACATCGGGCCCAACTTCAGGAATACCAATTTGGTCGCTGATAACCACGGCGGCGTTGTCTGCCTGTGCAGTGCTGACAGTCATGGAAAGCAGGCAAGCAGCCGCAAGAGAAGTCTTAAGAAGTTTCATGTAAATATATCCCCGTAGAATCAAAAAAGGGCCAGCAAATACCAGCCCTTTTTTCGTAGTCTAAACAGCGAGGTTTAGAAAGATGCAGATGCAGCAACCAAGGCAGCCAAGAGGCCCAATACGATGTAGCCAGAGTTGATTGAACCAGCAGGTGCCGGTGCTGGTGGTTCTGGGATCACAACAGTTGTTGGAGCCGGAGCAGGAGCCAAACCGCCAGCGTTAGCTGTTACAGCAGTTGTTGCCAAAACCGCAGCAGCGGCGAGAACTTTCAAAGAGCGCATGTCATTATTCCTTTGTTAAAATGAAAAAGGGCCAGCCGTAGCTCGCCCTTTAAACTCAAATCTAATCGTCAGATTAGAAAGAAGCAGATGCTGCTACGAGTGCAGCCAAGAGGCCCAGCACGATGTAGCCAGAGTTGATTGAACCAGCAGGAGCAGGTGTGTCAACGATGACAACTGGTGCTTCAGGGATTACTGGGGCCAGGCCGCCAGCGTTTGCAGCAACACCAGAAACAGCGATAGCAGCTGCGGCAGCGAGAGTAGTTGTGAGGCGCATGTCGGTACTCCAAATTAAATGCACTTTGTGGACGATCACAGGTTTTCTATCCACCGTGCTCGTGTAACTCAAGTGGTTAAATGGTTTCGGCGCGGGACCCAAGGGTTTCTTTTTGCGCGGAAAACCGTCCGGATTAGTTTTTTGCTGTCCGATTTGGCGCAACTCAAAGCAGTTCAGACGTTGGAACGCCTATTTTTATTGGTGAATCAGCGATGTAACGTTTGTAACAAATGGTTAGCGCGCACAGTCGGAGTGTTTTGAAACGGTATCGACTGTCCGGCGTAAAAGCTAAAAAGCGATGCGGTCGCGCAACAGTTTGTCGCAATTGGGACGTGGGCAAGCGGCTGAAAATGCCACAAATTTGGTCGGAAAGTGGCGTTTTTCCCCGTAAAAAGCGCATTCCGGCGCGATTTTGCGAATCTCTTGGCTGATCAAACCCGTCATTTCACGGCATCTGTTAGGGCAACCGTGATTCTTTGAATCAGCTTAAATTGATTTCAGCCAAGAAAGCGCGCCTCGTGCGGCGGCCTCACCTGTCGCAAGGCAACCGCTGATCAAATAGCCGCCGGTCGGGGCTTCCCAGTCCAGCATTTCGCCTGCAGCAAATCGACCTGGCTGATCGCGCAACATGAAATGGGAATCCAATGCAGAGATGCGCAGCCCACCAGCCGTCGAAATTGCTGCATCCATTGGCATCGGGTCAAGGATCGGGACGGGCAAAGCCTTGAGTAAATCAGCGATTTTGCCCGCTTCATTCAGATCCTCACCTTTCGTGAATTCGTAGAACAGCGCGGTTTTTATCGGGGACAGCCGTACGGTTTTCTTCAGAAATTGCGGGAAACTCTGCTTGCTGCGGCGTTTTTTGACCCTGCTGAGCACATCTTGATGACTCAGGTCAGGGAAAAGATCGACGTGAAGCGGTGCGCCGTCGCGTATTTTGCGCGATAAATCGTATACGCCACCGCCTTCGATACCATTGCGCGATATGACCCATTCGCCTCGGCTAGATGTGCGACCGGCATGCAGCGCTGTCGCTTTGATTGGGGTTCCAAGGAAGGGGGTCATATGATCCGACCACGCAACCTGAAATCCCATATTGGCAGGCTTAAATGGGGCCACAGCATCAAAGTGTTCAGCCCACGCGCCGGTTGAACCAAGTTTTGACCAGCTTGCGCCGCCCATCGCGAGAATTGTGATATCTGCGGCAATTGGTTTCGTCCCATCTGGCGTTTCAAATTGACTATGGCCGTCCTGAAATCCGGTCCATGTCCAGCGGGAATTGAACACGACATTCGCGGCCCGAAGCCGCGCCAGCCAAGCCCGCAACAACGGCGACGCCTTCATGGCTGTCGGAAAAACCCGTCCTGTTGAGCCTGTAAAAATTGATTGCTCAAGGTCTTCTGCCCACGCCATGACTTCGACGGGGCCGAAACGGCGCAAAGCCGCTTCCATAGTCGGATGTAGGGGGCCAAAACGCGCGATGTATGCGTCCAAAGGTTCGTCTTTGGTCAGGTTCAGCCCTGACTTTCCCGCCATCAGAAATTTGCGCCCGAATGACGGCATTGCGTCGCAAATCGTTACATCAATCTCTGCTTGCGACAGCACGTCTGCAGCCATGAGACCCGCAGGTCCGGCCCCGATCACAAGCGCGGTGGTCATACAGGCATCTGACCTTTGATTTCGACGACACGGTGCGGGTAAGGAATTTCGATACCGTTTTCTTTCAGCGTATTCCAAACAACAAACAGGACATCTGAGGTGTATTTGTTGACACCGTCATCAATCCCTTCAACCCAGAATTCGACCGCAAAATCGATGCCACTATCGCCGAAGCCGCGTAGTTCACAATCAGGTCTTTCAGGCGCTGTCAGGACGTTCGGGTGGGCAGCGACGGCGGCTTCGATCAGGTCGGGCACACGGTTGATGTCAGTGTCGTAGCTCACTGAAAACGGCACCTCTAACCGGTTGGCCGATCCGCTATCCGAATAATTTACGACGCGGGTTGTGATGAAATCTTCGTTCGGAATAACGATCCAGCGGCCGTCGTAAGTTTCAAGAATCGTCGCGCGCGCAGTCATCTTAATGATGGTGCCGGCTTCACCACCATCGAGTTCAACATAGTCGCCGACAGTCGCCTGACCTTCGATCAACAAAATTACGCCAGAGATGAAATTCGATGCAATCTTTTGCAGGCCGAAACCCAAACCAACACCAATAGCACCACCCAAGACGGCGAGCGTGCCAAGGTCGATCCCCATAATGTTCATCAGCAGCAAAAATGCGATGCCAAAGATCACGAATTCGGCGGTTTTGACGGTCAGTTGGCGGATCGCTGGACGCATTTCCTGACGATCCAGAAACGCGGATGACTGGCTGTTCGACCAGTGTCCAAGCCAGAATAAAAGCGATCCGGCGATGACGCCACGAACCAGTGCCAAGGCGCTGAAGCCGATATTCCCAATGCTGACACGTGCTTCGCCAAGCAAAATGATGACTGGGTCAAGAATCCCGAGCGCGTAAAGCGCGCCGACTGGGATCAAGACGAATTTGCCCAAAAGGTGCAGGAACGGATCGGTCAGGATATCTTTGACGAATGCTCTGATCGCTAGGAAAAGGAAAACCCGCTTACCAAAGCCAATGACAGGGCCCGCGCCGAACATTGCTGTCACCACAGCTTCGCCCATGGCGGTAAACGCATAGGCCAAAAGCGGTAGGATCAGCGGCAAGAACTGCAACACAAAGCGTCGCGCTTTAGCGAAGATGTTTGCGCTTTCCGCGGGGGGTGTCAGCAGGTTTGTCAGTTTCGGCGCAACGATCCGGTTGACGAGTCTTGCCAGCAGGTAGGACGCGATCAGCAGGCCAAACTGGGACCATGCGGCAGGCGACAACAACCAGCTTTTTGCAAGCGCAATGCCCTGATCAAGATAGCCGAGAAATTGTTCGAGAATAACTTGCGGATCCATGGGCGCCCTCATATTTCACCGCGGTTTTGCCTGCGTTTGGCTTGCAAGGCAAGGTTCAGGGCTTGATCATGTCTTTAATCCCGCCCACGAGATCAAGTGATGCTGCTTTTGCGGGCGCCGCAAGTTCATGGCCGCGGTGAAACAGGTCGTCGGGCGCTACAATGTCATCAATCAAACCCCAACGCAGGGCTGTTTCGGCATCGATTTTGCGCGCGGTCAACAGCATCATCTTCGTGCGCGACGGGCCAATGAGGTGTTCCATCCTTTTGGGATCGGACGGCTGGGGGTAAACTCCCATTTTCATGACTGGATAGAAAAAACGAGCATCGGGAACTGCGACCCGTATATCGCAGGCCAACGCCATACCGAACGCGCCGCCCGCCAACGTGCCGTTCAGCGCGCAGATCGTAAGGCCCTTTTGATCGGCAATTGATTGCGAAAGGATTTCCCACGCCGGATCAGTCGCAAGGCCGCTCTGTACTTCTTCCAATGCCGCCCCTGCGCTGAAAACCTTGCCTATGCCTGTCAGGATCGTCACGCGAGATCCGCGTGACTTTTCAACGGCATCGATCAATTCGCGCAGCATTGCGCTGGTCAGGGCGTTTGCTTTTTCGGGTCGATTGATTGTGATCGTTGAGACATGATCGTCGTAGTGATATTCGATCATATAAGACCAACCATGCGACGGATTTCGTCTTCGCGCAGCGATACGTCTGTCCCAAGATAAGGGTCGGCGGCATCGCCGCACATCCAGACCAAGGCCGCCGCCGGCCATTCCGGCGGGATGTGATCTGACCAATCAAGCTCTGCCACGCGATTGACACCGGACGCTTTAATGTCACGCTGCATTTTGGTTGCCACCGTGCCGGGGGACAGGCCGAGCACGCGCACACCTTTGTCCCGGTTTTCGTGATCAGCGGCGCGCGTTAACATGTACGCCCCAGCTTTTGTGGCGCAATAGGTCGGCCAGCCTTCCATTGGGCCATGTGCAGCCCCAGACGACACGGTAATGATCGTACCGCTTCCGCGCGCGATCATGTGGGGCAGAACGGCATTCATGCCGTAGAAAACGCCCTTGAAATTTACATCAACGGCCTTGGAAAACGCAGCCAGATCAGTCTCGGCAAGCATCGAAATCGGTTCGATCATACCTGCATTCCCGATCAGAATATCAAGCGCCCCGAACCGGTCGATCGTCTGATCAACGGCGGCTTTTACAGCGTCCGGATCCGCGACGTCGCAGGGAATTGCGATGGCCTGATCCCCAATCTCTTTGGCAATGGTGTTAATGTCATCTGTGCTACGTGCAGCCAGTGCGACGTTCGCGCCTGCCTGCGCAAATGCATGCGCGGCGGCCGCACCGATGCCACGGCTTGCGCCTGTGATAAGCGCGGTTTTCCCGCTGAGTGTCTGATCTACCATAATAATCTCATAAGTACCTTGGCCATTGCTTGCCAGTCTAGGATTCCCGACCTTGCACATCGGTGCAAGTCGTCCGACACTCTGCGCAGAAATTATTTGAAAGGACATCTTATGAAAGACGTCATTGTATTGCGTGGTGCCGTTTGTGCGGCTGCCCTTCTGAGTTCTTCTGCCGCGATTGCAGATGTGACGGCCGCCGACGTGTGGGCCGACTGGCAAAAGCAAATTCAGGTCTACGGGTCTGAAAATATTTCTATCGGCAGCGAAGTGGTAGACGGCGCGACGCTGACCGTGAACGACCTGAGCATGACCATGTCTGACGAATACAGCAGCGTGACGACCAACCTGGGCCCGCTTGTCTTTACCGAAAATGGCGATGGAACCGTGTCCGTTGACGTGCCGGACAGCTATCTGATTGCGGTAAACATCGAGGACGACCTGATCGTTGATCTTGAGGTTGCGCAGGAAAACATGGCGATTACCGTTAGCGGCGATCCTGATGCGATGGATTACGACATCAGCGCTGATAGCTACACGATGCGTGTTGCCGAATTTAAAGGCGATGCCGCTGATGTCGAAGGCGACATTTTCGTGAAGGCGAATGATCTATCGGGCACGTATCAGACTAGCGCAGATGGTGCCTTGGCTTATGACATGATCGCTGAAAACGTGGACGTCTTGTTTGATGTCAAAGAACCGGGCGGCGATGGCTACATGCTTGTAAGCGGCAAAATGGAACGGCTGGGTGCAGACGGGACCATGAATATGCCCGAAGGTCTGGATATGGACGCGCCTGACACATGGTTCGCGAACGGCTTTGGCGTCGATTCAACAATGGGATATCTTGGCGCAAGCTTTATCGCTGACTTTAGTGTCGATGGTGATGCGGGCACGGCGAGCATTCAAATGGGTGAAGGCGGTTTCAACGCCACCATGAACCAATCTGATCTGGCCTATGGTTTTGCGTTTGATGGCGTGGACGTCAGCGCACAAATGCCAGACCTACCGTTCCCCGTTAGCTTTTCTTGGGATCAAGCCGAGACAAGCTTTTACATGCCACTGGAAAGTACAGACGAGGCAGAACCGTTCGGTTTCAAATTCGCTTTGACCGAAGTCACGGTCAGCGACGACATCTGGAACATGGCGGACCCGACGGGCACGATTCCGCGTGAACCTGTAACAGCTGAACTGGAATTGGCAGGGATGGCCAAATTGTTCTTCAATATCTTGGACCCAGAACAAGCCGAAGCAATGGCCTTTGCTGACACACCAGGTGAATTGAACAGCCTTCAGCTGATCGGTTTGCGTCTGGCAGCGGCGGGTGCGGAAATCACGGGCGCTGGTGATTTCACAT
Organism: Rhodobacteraceae bacterium S2214; assembly: GCA_025141675.1. Classification (NCBI taxonomy): domain Bacteria; kingdom Pseudomonadati; phylum Pseudomonadota; class Alphaproteobacteria; order Rhodobacterales; family Paracoccaceae; species Rhodobacteraceae bacterium S2214. The sequence continues at coordinate 3,543,597 of CP081161.1, read as the reverse complement.
TCGACAACAGCGATCTGGAAACCTTTAACGGATTGCCACGTCCAACGGGCGAAGTGAATATCGGGATCAAAGGGGCCAATGCGCTGATCGACAAAGTCGTCGAAATGGGGCTGCTGCCTGCTGAACAGGCCACAATGGGCCGCATGTTCATGGGGATGTTCGCCACGCCTACCGGCGACGATGAACTGAGTTCCAAGATCGAGATCAATGACCAAGGCCACATCATGGCCAATGGTCAACGTATCCAGTAAGCTGCACGAAATAGGGGGTGCGATGGGCGACCGTCGCACCCCTTTTCTATTGTAATATAAGGAAAATATGATGCTTCGCCGAAACCTATTTGGAACGACTGTTTTATCTGCCACGGCTATGTTGGCGCAAAGCGTCGCGGCGGACGTCACGGGCGCTGACGTTTGGGCGACCTACACCGCATATTATGAATCAACGGGTGCACAAGTCATCGGCACGCCGACAACCAGCGGCGACGAGACCGTGATCAGCGATAGCGCGCTGCTTTACCGGTTCCCGTTTGATGTCGCGACGTTGCGGGTTGGTTTGCCTGACATGCGCTTTGTTGATCAGTCTGATGGGACTGTCGTCATCTCCTACCCTGAAGCATTTGATGTGCGGATCGAATTTGATGTGCCGTCCGAAGGGTCAGGGGCGCTGACGCTAGGCATCGCGCAAGACAATTTCCAAGGCACTGTGTCAGGCGACCCCGCCGATATGACATTCGTGCAATCAGCCGATGCGTTGACGGTTGAAGTCAAAGATATCGAAGTGCCAGAGGAAGACATCGACTTTTCGATGCTTGCTAGCGGGGCGGGTTATTCGTCTACGTCACGCGTTTTGACGGGCGACCTGATCACAACAACAACAGAAATGACAACGGGTGCCGCTGACGTGGCCTATGTGTTGAACGATGCAGACGGGTCTGTGATCAGCAACACGGGACGGTTCGGCGCGAATGACACGACGTTTGAGACAGCGTTCCCCGCTGGCGGTTCGGACATCATGAACTTGTCCGCGGCATTGGCGGCAGGCGCCTACCTGCGTGGTACGGCAGATGCGGAAGGCAGTTCCAGCGAAACGATCACGACAATCGACGGCGATATCCTGTCCGAGCAATCACAAACCTCCGGCCGCACAACCAGTCGTTTTTCAATTGATGCCGCCGGCTTTGACCTGTTTGCCGAAGGCGAAGGCGTCGAATTCAACATGTTGATTCCGGACGTTTTCCCATTCCCGATTTCTGGCAGCATGGGGAAAGCCGTCGGCGGCTACAAATTCCCACTGATGCCAAGCGAAGAACCGCAAGATGTTGCTGTGCGTTTGGATTTCTCTGATTTGGAAATCAGCGAAGACCTTTGGGGTCTTTTTGATCCCAACGGTGATCTGCCGCGCGATCCAGCGTCGATCAACATTGATGTCGCGGGCACTGTGATCTCTGAAATCGACGCGCTGAATTTCGAGACTATTGAGGCGCAGATGAATCAATCGGAACCGCCGATTAGCCTTGAAAGCCTGACGATCAACGAAATTTCGGTCTCTGCTATCGGGGCAAGCGCCTTGGCCACGGGGGCGTTTGTTGTCGACAATTCCGACATGACAACCTTTGATGGGTTCCCGCGTCCGGAAGGCAGTGCGATCCTGAATGTTGAAGGTGCAAACGCGTTGATCGACCGTTTGGTTGGCTTCGGTGTTATTGGTCCGGATGAAGCGGGCATGGCGCGTCTTGGCATGGGCTTTATTGCCAAAGCGACAGGCGAAGATGCGTTTGAAACGCGTCTGGACGTGAACGGCGAAGGTCATGTCATCGTGAACGGCCAACGCATGCGCTAAGCGCCCCTTGCGGCGGGGCGACCCGCCGCATACCTGTCTTACGACTTATTCAAAGCAGGCACACATGACCCAACAGCTTTCCACCCTAACAGAACAGATGATCGCAATTGCCAAAAAGGCGGGTGCCGACGCTGTCGATGCCATCGCCGTTGATGGTACATCGGTGTCGATTGATGTACGGGCAGGGGCCTTGGAAAAGGCAGAACGGTCCGAAGGCGTGGATGTCGGGATGCGCGTGTTTGTCGGCAACCGACAAGCTTGTGTGTCGTCATCAGATGCGAAAACCGCAACGCTGGAACAGATGGCCGAACGTGCCGTTGCGATGGCCCGTGAAGCACCGGAAGACCCCCACGCGGGGCTTGCTGATGCGTCTCAACTGGCCGTGGACCGCGACAGCAGTTCCTTGGAGATGTTCGACCCAACCGACGAACCTGATCCGGCAGAATTGCAAGCCGATGCTGCCCGCGCAGAAGCGGCAGCGCTTGAAAATAAAGATATCAGTCAGGTCCAATCCGCCTCCGCAGGTTACAGTCGTCGCCGCATCCACCTTGCCGCCTCGAACGGATTTTCCGGTGGTTACACGCGCAGCGATTGTGGTTTGTCATGCGTTGCGATCAGTGGGACCGGCGCTGATATGGAGCGCGATTACGACTACGATAGCCGTATTTTTCAAGCCGATCTGCGCGACGCCGAAGACATTGGACGACAAGCCGCGGCGCGTGCCGTCGAACGCACTGGTGCCCGCAAACCGAAAACTGGCAGCTTTCCCGTACTGTTTGATGAACGGATTGCCAGCAGCCTTGTCGGGCACATCAGCCAAGCCGTAAACGGGGCGGCAATCGCGCGTGGGTCCAGCTGGCTACGCGACGCGCTGGGCGAACAGGTGCTGCCTGATGGTATTTCCCTGATCGAAGACCCGCGTCGTCCACGTGCCTTTTCATCGCGCATGTTCGACGCCGAAGGGCTGGCGACGCAGCGCCGCGCGATCATCGACAACGGTGTGCTGACTGGATGGACGCTCGACCTTGCGAACGCCCGAAAATTGGGGCTCGACAGCACAGCCAACGCATCACGCGGGACATCCGCACCGCCATCGCCAAGCTTGTCCAATCTCGCCCTTACTCAAGGCGATAAATCGCGGGCAGACCTGATCCGCGACATGGGTACGGGGCTGCTGATCACGTCGATGATCGGATCGACTGTGAACCCAAATACGGGCGATTATTCACGTGGTGCGTCTGGGTTCTGGGTCGAAAATGGTGAAATTACTTATCCGGTCAACGAATGCACGGTTGCGGGCAATCTGCGCGACATGCTGCTGCGGATGATTCCATCGAACGATGCACGCGCACATCTGTCGCACGTCGTGCCGTCGATCCTGATTGAAGGGCTGACGCTTGCCGGTGACTGATCTGGACCTTCTGATCGCGACGGCCAAAGCGTCGGGTGATATCGCCAGACGTTTCGTCGTTGATCGCCCCAAAGTCTGGGACAAAGGGGGCGGTGCAGGCCCTGTGACCGAAGCTGATTTGGCCGTTAATGAATTGATGGCACACGAATTGCAGCGGGCGCGGCCTGATTATGGCTGGTTGTCTGAAGAAACAGAAGACGACATGGGGCGTCTCGCGACGCAACGCCAATTCGTTGTGGATCCAATTGATGGCACGCGGGCGTTCATCGAGGGATCGCAGGACTGGGCGCATGCATTGGCCGTGCTTGAAGGCGGCGAAGTGATGGCAGCCGTCGTTTATCTGCCGATGCGGGATTACCTTTACGCCGCCCAAAAGGGCGGTGGTGCGACGTTGAACGGGAACCCGATCGAAGTCTCGCAAAAGAACGATCTGGACGGTGCGACCGTGTTGTCGAACAAAGCGAGCTTTGCCGATAAATTCTGGGCAGATCAAACGCCGCCAGCTGGTGTGGTACGTAAATTTCGGTCGTCGCTGGCCTATCGGATGGCTTTGACAGCGCAAGGTCGGTTTGACGCTATGATGACGCTACGCCCGTCTTGGGAATGGGATATCGCAGCGGGCGCTTTGATCGTCGCCGAAGCGGGCGGCGAGGTGACGGATCAAACGGGGGCACCGCTGCGTTTTAACAATCCGCATCCGCAGGTTAACGGCGTGGTAGCGGGTAGCCCTGTAACACGTCTTTTGCAGACAGCATTTGCTGCATCAACGGTTGAGACACCTTCACCAAACGCATAAGTCTGATACAACACGGTCAAGTCAAAAAAGGTCAACCCTATGACACAACGTCTACACCTCGTCTTCGGCGGAGAGCTGATCGATCCAACTAAAAGCGCATTTGCCGATGTGAACAATATCGATATCGTAGGTATTTTCCCAGACTATGCGACGGCTTACGACGCGTGGAAAGCAGCTGCGCACCGCACCGTTGATAACGCGCATACCCGCTATTTCATCGCACATTTGCACCGCCTGCGTGACGAAGAAACAGCAGCATCGTCGACCGAAGAACTCGGTTAATTGGACCACCCGAATGCCTGATAAGTCACTTTCACTTGCGGCGTATTTCTCACGCCGCGGCGGTGAAAGGACAGAGCAGGACATCCATAAACTGCCGCAACGCCCCCAAGGCAGTGTCATTTGGGTGCGCGTGAACGGCGATTTGCCGATGGATGCTCTTCGGGATCTGGAAACACGTTTGCAGGCCGATGGCGATCCCATTTTTCTGGTCATCACGACTGCCGATGGGACGGACCGTACTTTTATGACGCCGTTGGGGCGCGCACCGATACGCGCATTTCTTGACCATTGGAAACCGGACCTGACGCTTTGGCTTGGTCCGGAACTGGATGCGACGACGTTGTATGAACTGGCGCAGGCCAAAACGCCTTGCGTGCTTGTTGGTGCCGAGCAGGCAACCGCACGGCCCACGACCAAGACCTGGGTGCCAGGGCTGACACGCGGTATGTTGCGCCAGTTTGCCAAGATTATGACAGTCGCGGATGACGTCGCACCCGCACTTGTACGGGCTGGCGTTGACGCGAACCGCATTGAAACGCTTGGTCCGCTCGAAAGCGCGCCTGCCGCCTTGCCGCACTTCGAAGACGAACGTCAGGATATCGCCAAATCGCTTGGCGCCCGTTCGATTTGGTTCGCGGCGGATGCCGATATTTCCGAGGTTTCACAAATCGCGCAGGCCCATCATCAGGCAAGCCGTCGTGCGCATCGTCTTTTCTTGATCATATCTTTACGCGATCCATCATGCGGCGTGGATGCGGCGGAAACGCTGCGCGGGGCCGGGTTTTCCGTGTGCCTTCGTTCCGCTGATGAAGAGGTTGACGAAGCAACACAGGTCTATGTTGCTGATACAGAGGGTGAGCTGGGTTTATGGTACCGCGTGGCACCAATCACGTACCTTGGCGGGACTTTGACGGGCACGACTTGCCGTGAACCGTTTGAAGCCGCGACTTTGGGGTCCGCAGTATTGCATGGGCCGTTCGTGCAGCCGTATGAGGCGCAGATATCCAGACTTGCCGCCGCTGACGCCTGTGTTACTGTGAATTCTTTCGCCGATCTCGGAAAAACCGTCGAGACGCTTTTGTCACCCGACAAAGCCGCTCGGATCGTTCATGCCGCATGGGATGTCACATCACGCGGGGCTGACGTGACAAATCGGTTGGCCGAAACGTTGTTGGAACAACTTGACGGGGTGGGTGCGTAATATGAAAGCCCCGCTTTTTTGGTACACATCGGCGCAATCGCCTGCATGGCAGGCACGCATTCTGTCGCCCTTGGGTGCACTTTATGGCGCGGCCACCGCGCGACGTGTTGCGCAGTCCGGCATGAAAGCCGCTGTTCCGGTCATCTGCGTCGGTAATATTAACGCGGGCGGAACTGGAAAAACGCCGACAACAATGGCGCTGACGGAACGGCTTATTGCAAGGGGTCATCAGCCGCATATCGTATCGCGCGGGTATGGCGGCAGCCTGAATGGTCCGACGCGTGTTGATCCGATGGCGCATTCCGCGGGAGAGGTCGGTGACGAACCCCTGTTACTAGCAGCTTTCGCGCCGACTTGGGTCGCCAAGGATCGTGCCGCAGGTGTGACGGCGGCGCAAGACGGTGGTGCTGACGTCATTATTCTGGATGATGGTTTCCAAAATCCAAGCGTTGAAAAAGACGTGTCCATTGTCGTGGTCGACGCTAAGCGGGGTTTTGGGAACGGTAAAGTTATCCCTGCCGGTCCTTTGCGTGAACCTGTTGCTGCTGGTCTACAGCGGGCTGACATCGTTCTGTCAATTGGTTCGAAGGACGATCAAAATAGGTTTAGTGATCAATGGCCTAACTTGTCTGGACATGTTCAAGGCCATCTTGAACCATTGCCGACCGGTATGCCGTGGCAAGGGTTGCCGGTACTTGCATTTGCTGGGATCGGTCATCCTGAAAAGTTCTTTCAGACCTTGCGCGACTTGGGTGTTGTCCTAATCCACGGTGAAGCTTTGTCGGATCATCAACCGCTAACCGCCGCGTTGATGACAAGGCTGGAAACGGAAGCGCGGTTGAAGAACGCGCAGATGGTGACGACTGAAAAAGATGCGGTGCGCTTGCCCGACGCGTTCAGGGCAAAAGTGCTGACAGTTCCGGTTCGGCTACAAATCAGCGACTGGGGGCCACTTGATGCAGCCCTCAGTCAGATTGGTCTTTAAGGGTTAACCCAGCTTTTCGTCCAAGATCGTCTTGAAGTTCTCGTACGTCATGTTGCCATGGCTTTCGCCGTTGATCAGGAAGCTAGGTGTAGAGTTGATGCCGTCACGTTCGGCGTTCGCTTGGTACCAACCCACCAATGCTTGCGCTTGGTCCGCATCGGACATGCACGCATCAAGCGTTTCATCGTTCAGACCAGCTGTTTTTGCCAATTTGCGCAGTTCTTCAATCACAATTGCCGGATCACCGCTTGCGGTCCATTCGCGCTGCTTTTCGTAGACAAGGTTGGACACCGCGAAGAAACGGTCTTCACCAGCGCAGCGTGCAATCATGGATGCCCACAGGCCGAAACGGTCAAAATACACTTCGCGGTAAATGAATTTCACCTTACCGGTGTCGATGTAGTCTGCCTTCAGCTGCGGGTACACGTTGGCATGGAAAGACGCACAATGTGGGCAAGTGAAGGACGCGTATTCGATCATTTCGATCGGTGCGTTTTCATCACCGAGCACCATATCAGGGATCTCGATCGTTGTTTCTTGCGCCTGTACAAACGTGCCAAAGCCACCCGAAAGGGCAACGGCGGCACCGCCTGTCTTCAAAAGGTCTCTGCGTTTCATGTCGTTATCCTTTGGTAGATTTATTGTGTTTTGACAGGATGTTAGCCCCAAGTGCGGCAAGCGCATCGCGTAGCGCGGGGCTTGTCACGTCGTTTGATATCTGGCTTGCCGCCTCGCGGTATACGGGAGCTGGCTCAGGTCGTTTTTCTTCCACGCGGTCAAAGGCGACCTGCCCTTGCTTAAAGCCAACAGGGGCCGTTTGCGTGATCCGAACGCGGGCAATTGCGCGGTAGCCGTAGCAGGCATTTACCTTGTCGCGAATCTGATCTTTCTGCATTTCCAGCATCGGGGCTTGCGCGCCTGTCGTCAAAACAGACAATGTCGCGCCCATGCCACCCTTGCCGTAGCTGACCTTGACGGGGGTCGCGATCTTGGCTGTGCCTTCGCCAACAATCTCGGACCAATGGGTCAGCAGTCGGGTCACCGCAAAACCACGGGCTTCGCTGGCTTTGCGAATCCGGTTCTGCATCAATCCAGATGCCCGAGAAAACCCGTAGGTTGACCCCTTATGGCGTGGTTGTTTCATCATTCCGTTCTAATGTAAGCAATGCGGCAGGCCAAGCCAGCCCCTGAGCTAAAGGAGCAATAAACATTGCGTGATCTAAGCGACGAATTGCTGATGTGGTATGATGGCCACGCGCGGGCCATGCCATGGCGCGTACCACCAGATCAAAGCAAAGCGGGACAGCGCCCTGATCCCTATTTTATCTGGATGTCAGAGGTGATGCTGCAGCAGACGACTGTTGCGGCAGTTAAGGAATATTTCCGCAAATTTACCGGTCTGTGGCCCACCGTGATAGATTTAGCCGCAGCCGAAGACGCAGAGGTGATGGCCGCATGGGCAGGGCTTGGGTATTATGCACGGGCGCGCAATTTGTTGAAATGTGCGCGCGTGATCGTGGCAGAACATGATGGGGTATTCCCAAGCGATTACGATGACTTACTAAAGCTACCGGGCATCGGTCCTTATACTGCGGCTGCAGTGTCCGCGATTGCGTTTAACCAGCACGCAACCGTGCTTGACGGTAACGTCGAACGCGTGATGGCGCGCATGTACGACATTCACGATCCCTTACCAGGCGTCAAACCAGTCTTGATGAAACACGCAGAAGCGTTAACGCCTCAGGGGCGACCGGGCGACTATGCGCAGGCCGTGATGGATCTGGGCGCGACTATCTGCACGCCCAAGAATCCCGCCTGCGGAATTTGCCCATGGCGTGACCCTTGTGCGGCGCGGCAGGTTGGCACAGCGGCTCAGCTGCCAAAGAAAACCCCAAAAAAGAAAACGCCTGTGCGTTTGGGCTATGTTTATGTCGCACGCCGCGATGATGGTGCTTGGCTGCTGGAAACGCGCCCCAGTCAGGGGTTACTCGGTGGGATGCTTGCTTTCCCAAGCTCTGATTGGTCGGACGACCCTACGCCTGCACCGCCTTTAGAGGCGGATTGGAAAGACAGCGGGCAAGAGGCGCGGCATACCTTCACGCATTTTCATTTGCGGCTGAAGGTCATGGTTGCAAATGTCCCCGACAACCTTGACCCCGCCCGCGGCCATTTTGTCCTGCACAATGCATTTGTGCCATCTGCGCTGCCGACTGCGATGCGCAAGGTTTTTGATCTTGTTCCGCGACGTGACGCCACAATTGAGCCAGAGTCCCGTTAAATGTAGTGTAACAGTCAAACGATAGTGAGAATGGCGATGACCACTGCACCTTCCATACCGGCGATGGCCCGGCTTTCGGCCGCGTTGCCGTTCTGGCTGTCATTGATTCTGATCCCGCTTGCGATGATCGCAGCACTCTACGGCGGTTGGGCGCTTTTGCTACTGCCGCTTGCAACGTGGTATTTGTTTACGGTCTTGGATTATTTCACGGGCTTGAACGAAGAAAACGAAGACCCGCAGACACCTGAGGCACAGCTGTACTGGTACAAACTGATCACGTTGATCTGGACCCCCATTCAATTGATCACGATCTTTGGGGCCATGATCTATGTGGTGAACACGGACCACCTGAATTGGCTGGAAGAATGGGCGTTGTTCGCAGGGTTCGGGATCATCTCGGGCACCGTCGGGATTAACTATTCGCACGAATTGATGCATCAGAAGTCAAAACTGGAACGCTGGCTGGCAGACATTTTGCTGGCATCGGTTTTATATTCGCATTTTCGTTCAGAACACCTGCTTGTGCATCACCGTTACGTCGCGACGCCGAAAGATCCGGTAACGGCGCGTTACAATGAACACTTCTGGCGGTTCTTCCCGCGTGTGCTGGTCGAATGCTATACATCTGCTTTCAATGCAGAAAAAGCGATGCTGGCGCGCAAGAAAAAACCATGGACCGACCTGTCCAATCCGTTCTTCCGGTATTGGGTTTTGCAGGCTGGCTTCATCGTTCTGGCCGCCGTTATTGGCGGTTGGTGGGGCGTCTTCTTGTTTTTGGCCCAAGCCTTCTGGGCTGTTTTTCAGCTCGAGCTGGTGAACTATGTCGAACATTACGGGTTAACACGTAAACATTTGGGCGACGGTAAATATGAACACGTCTTGCCGCGTCATTCTTGGAATGCGGCGCATAAAGCGTCGAACTGGTTGCTTATCAATTTGCAACGCCATTCTGATCATCACTACAAACCGGACCGCAGATTCCCATTGCTGCAAACCTATGATGACGACGATGCGCCACAGCTGCCTTATGGGTATCCGCTTATGACAATGGCGGCACTTTCGCCGCGTCTTTGGCGGAAAATCATGAACCCCCGTGTTCTGGCTTGGCGCGAGAAATACTACCCAGAAATCGAAGATTGGCTGCCGTATAAGCAAGGGACAAATCCGTTACCGCGGTAAGCAAAATCCATCGTCGTGGCAGGCCTTGATCAGGGGCAGCCAAAAACCAAGCGCTTGATCAAATTGAGGATTTTCTAACCGCCAATCAGGGCCTATCTGTTCCGCTTTAGCAGTGATTGAAGTCGCATATTCTGCCGTCGCATGCGCAAGGTAGATGTTTTCGGCGACAAGGACGGCTTGGGATTTTGCAATGGGTGCCGCAGTTGGCGCAATGATGATCGCCCCTTCTTTGGCTTGGCGAAGTATCCGATTTTGCATGGCAGCCAACATCTGCGGATCAGAGATCGGCCGATAAAAATAGATCACGTCATAGTCGCCGTATCCGTCAAATTCCAAAGCATCACCATCAACAACGCGACATCCTTCGGTCTGCGATGAACGTAAGGCTTGCCGTGCATTTGCCGCGAAAGCGCTATTATATTCCAACCCGTCAACCTGTTCGAAAAAGTGGGCTGCGATCATAAGCTTTGTACCGCCGCCGCACCCGATATCCAAAAACCTAAGGGGTCGTTTTCCGCCCTGTGCAAGGCTTACGCGATAGGCCGCTTGCATCAGGTTTACAAAATAATCACCCGACAGCGGGATGTCCGGAAACTGTGTTTCATGAGAAAACTGACGATCTTCGGCAATCGGGTTGGCCAGATAATGCAGCGAATTGGTAAGGTAGGATATCAAATCACTACTGCGATCAACGGCTTGTAGCTTTGGTTGTGTGACAAGTGGCTGCGTCGTGTGTGCGGCTATCCGATCAAGGAGCACCCTTGTTTTGGGCCACAGCGACGCGCGATACGCCCCATGTTTAAGATATGTTTGGCGGTCTGCATCGAATGTTACGGGCGCATTTTGCAAGGCGGAAAGGCTGGATTGGTAAGGCCCAAACTGTCGGGCAATTCCCTGCCATTGCCTATCAACGGTTGTATTGCGGACGTCCGATGCTGGTTGCGCCAATTGACTGGCGATACCGCTGGCCCGTGTCATCAGATCAGCCTCAAGATGGCGCAGTTCCGTCAATGGATCAGTCATCTTAGCCCCCGCATATTATAGCGTAGTCAGACGATTGACCAAAAAAAACCCCGCCACAAGGGCGGGGTGAAGTTCGTGCAAGCGGTCCTTCCCCTTGCAGGGAAGGCGGGCCACTTGCACCGGCGGTATTCGTAAAATCAGTTGTGTTTGGCCATTTCGGAACGGATCTGCTGGCGCAGCAAGTCGATAGGGACCTTTTGTCCGTCGCGTTTAAATTGCCAGTAGGTCCAGCCATTACAGCTTGGCGCGCCTTCGCAGGCTGCCCCCACTTGGTGGATAGACCCTTTGATATCTGCCCCGATCACGGTGCCATCTGCACGGACCTTGGCCTTGTGGCGCCCATTCATGGACCACAGTTCCTCACCTGGACGCAGCATGCCGCGTTCAACCAGAACGCCAAAGGCAACACGCGGTTCTGCACGTTTCGACGTGGACACTTCCAGCGCCTCTTTGTCGAACTTGCGTGTGTTCTTGATGCGCTTTTCAGCGACCTTGCGGTATGCTTCTTCGCGTTCGATACCGATGAAATCACGGCCCAGCATTTTCGCGACGGCACCCGTTGTGCCTGTCCCGAAGAACGGGTCAAGAACCACGTCACCTGGGTTGGTCGTCGCAACCAAAACGCGGTGCAGCAGCGATTGCGGCTTCTGCGTTGGATGCGCTTTATCGCCTTCTTCGTTCTTCAGGCGTTCGTGGCCGGTACAGATCGGAAGCACCCAGTCGGATCGCATCTGAACACCTTCGTTCAGCGCTTTCAGCGCCTCGTAGTTAAAGGTGTATTTGCTCGCTTCTTCTTTAGACGCCCAGATCAGTGTCTCGTGAGCGTTCGTCAGGCGTTTGCCGCGGAAGTTTGGCATTGGGTTCGACTTGCGCCAAACCACATCGTTCAAAATCCAGAAGCCTTGGTTCTGTAGTTCAGCGCCCATCCGGAACACGTTGTGGTAAGACCCAATGACCCAGATCGCGCCATTCGGTTTCAGCAGGCGACGGGCGGCTTTCAGCCAAGCCTTTGTAAAACGGTCATAAACCTTAAAGCTATCAAACTGGTCCCATGCATCATCCACGGCATCAACCTTGGAATTGTCGGGACGGTGAAGATCGCCCTTCAACTGAAGGTTATAGGGCGGATCCGCAAAAATCAGGTCAACAGAACCCGCAGGAAGCGCATTCATCCGCTCAATGCAGTCGCCATCAAGGATCGTGTTTAGGGGAAGCGTAGCCGCCTCCGACACCCCTTTTGGGGCTTTCGTTTTGGTTTTCATCGTCTGCCTCTGCCTCGGCGAATTTGTTCCGCTCGTTGGTTGAGTTCACAATGATTCACAGACGATTCTGTGTAAATATCTTTAAAAATTCGTGTTTTTATTTTTTTTCTTGCCACAAGATATTGTGTACAGGGGCGAATGTACGGCGATGATGTAGAGTGACACCGTGGCTTTTTAGCCGCGCTTTGTGTTGAGGTGTGGGGTAGCCTGCATTTGTCTCCCAGCCGTAGCCGGGGTGCTGTTGCGCTAGCGACAACATCAGGCGGTCGCGCCACACTTTGGCCACAATTGAGGCGGCGGCGATGGACAATGACCGCGTATCCCCTTTGATTAAAGTGCCTGCGGCAACATTCAGGCCGCGAGGAACCGCGTTTCCGTCGATCAGAACAAAATCAACAGGTTGCTTCAAACCTGAAACCGCACGGACCATTGCCAAATGCGATGCCTGCAAAATGTTGATTTCCTCGATCTCGCGCACGCTGGCCTCCGCGATCGATACGTCGGCGACATCGTACAGGATGTCGTAAAGCGCCTCGCGCTTCTTGGCGGACATCTGTTTGCTGTCATTTAACCCGTCAGGAATATTGTCAGGGTCCAGCACAACCGCGGCTGCAACGACGGGTCCCGCCAATGGGCCGCGCCCGACTTCGTCTACGCCCGCAACGCGGCTAAAGCCGCTGTTGATTGCGTCTTCTTCATATTCAAAGGTGGGAATCGTCTTGGCCATAAGGTTTCAGACCAGAGCCAGCCAACCCCTTCAACCCAAAAGTGGGGCGAGAGGTCGTCCAAACCCTCGCCCCACAAGACACACCCGCCGACATGACCTTCGGGCGGGTGCATCTATCTCTATTGCTTACCAGCGTTGATTTGACCGAAATCCACGGTCGCGTAGACAACTGGCTTCGTAGCCGCGTCGGCTGCCATCACGGCCACCAAGGCGCGTCAGACATTGACGCGGCAGGCTGGCGTTATCGGCATAGCGGCGGTCAAGGCAGCGTTCGGTGAATACAGACTGAACACGTCCGTTACCGAGTTCGATCTGGCGGAAGCACCGGCTTGGCAGCGGATCAACACGACGCTGCGACTGGGCGCGACGATTGTCGCGGTGTTGGTGTTGGTCGCGTTCGGTCCGTCTGTTGTCATCATGTGTCCAACGACGGTTGTCTTGCTGAACTGGAATGCTGCGCGTTTCGCTTTGGCTCTTGTTGATGGCCAAGCCGATTGCGCCTGCCGCCAACAAGCCAAGTATGGCGCGGTTCAACGCGTCGTTGGTTTCTGCGTGAACGGGCGCTGCGGGGACAAGTACAAGGGAAAGGGCTGTCAGGCCGGCTGTCAGTGTCTTACGCATATCGTTTGCTCCTTTGGCTGCGATGCGGGGATGCACCGAACGTGGGCTGTGTCAGGACTGACCATCAATAACGGGGGATGGTTATGCGATACCAAGCGGGCTATCGTCGGGCGATATTGAATAACACGCAGGGCAGGGGCATAGATCAGGGCATGAAAACCTTACTTTATTCCATCACGGCATTGGTCATGCTGACGGGGGCTGCACAGGCGGCCTGCTACGCTGACTACAAGGCTAAACAGGACAACCCGTTGCGTCTGCACTATGGTGTGGCGACTGTGCAGGGTGATTGTTCTGTCAGTAATGCGGCGTCACAACTGTCAGGGCGACTTTCGTCTGGCGGTTGGGAACTGCTGAACGTACTGAGCGTGTTTGACGATACGCAACTGGATGACAAGAAGGATAGCGCCGGTGACTACTTCCTCCGCTTCTGAGACCCGCGAAATCAGCAGCCGTCTTGTGGTGGCTGGAATTATTGGGATTGTCGTGATCCTCGCGGTCGCGGCTATTCTACTGTTCATCAACCTGCCTGACGCGAACGCGTTTAACGCGCAGGTCGAACGCATTTTCGTCGAAAACGATACGCTGACTGGCAATGCCGAGATCAAGCTGCTTGAAATTCTGGCCCAAACCGGAACGAACTTTGCAGATACGCTCGCGTCGTACCGCTTTGTTATTTTCGTCTTGCTAATGTTCTCGACTGCATTGTTGGTGGCTGCGGTCGCTTTCCTTGTGCTGCTGATCGCATTGAACCGCCGGATGGGGCGGATCGAAAGGGCAGGGATCGAAGTGAATTCGCTCCAGATCAACCGTGGTGAAAAAGCGGTCTATCTGAACGACTTTGCGTTTAAGCTCACGGATGCGGCGATCGAAACGTTGTCTGTATTGGCAGAGGCGCGGATGGATGACGAGGTCTTGTCCGGCGCTGAAATCGAAGGTGTGATCTCTGGTCGTGATGCGTCTGAATGTGATGAAGCAGCAGGGGCGACGCGGATCAAGCGTCTGCGCGATACGCTCGGCAACCAAATGATGAGCGAACTTTTGGTCAAGAACATCGCCCGCAAAGGCTATGTGCTTGCGATTGATAAAGCCGTCATTCGGATGACCTAAGTGGTTCGAGCGCGCCTTATCGCAGGCGGGCTCGATCTTGTTTTATACTTCAAGCGGTGTGTCGCTGCGTGTCCATTTCAATGGGTGGAACACCTCATCAACAGGTGTCTGTGCGACGTGGTTGATGTAGTTGGACATCGTCTTTTGCGCCAAGCCAAGGATCACATCCAAAACCGCGCGGTGGCCGTAACCTGCGTCAAAGAATGTCTGCATCTGTTCGTCGGACACATTGCCGCGTTCGCGGACCATCTGGATTGTGAAAGTACGCAGCGCTTCCAGCTTAGCTGATGCAAGTGGTGTTTCGTTGCGCAGGGCTTCGGTGATCTCGTCGGAGACTTTCATCATCTTCGCGATGCCCGTGTGGGCAGGAACGCAGTAATGGCAAGCGTGTTCAACGTTGATTGATTGCCAAACGACCGTCAGTTCGTCTGCGTCAAATTCGGTTTCAGTGAACAGCTTGTGAAGCACTTGATAGCCTTCATATGCCTGCGGGCTTTCCGCCAGAACCTTGTGCAAGCCTGGCAAACGACCGAAAGCTTTTTGAGAATTTTCCAACAGCGGCTTTGAGCCTTCAGGTGCGGAATCGAGGTCGTGGGATGGGAAAGCCATGATTTAGGTCCTTTTCATTACGTATGTTTGCTGATTAGGCTTTCTTGAGTGATCACTCAAGTATATAATTGAGCAATTATTCAACTATTGGTGAACACATGCCGCGCAAGCCAAATTATGACCGTGATGATCTGATCAAGCGTGCCCGCGACCTGTTCTGGCGACGAGGCTGGGCAGGCACGTCGTTGAAAGATCTTGAGGCTGAATTGCAGATGAAACCCGGTAGCTTTTATGCGGCGTTCGGTTCAAAGGACGCGCTCTTTGCGCTTGCCATGGAAAAATATGCGTCCGACGGGCAGGCGCGGCTTGCGGCACTAGCGCAGGAATATGGCCCTGTCGTTGCATTGCAAAGGTTTCCGGCGATGGTCGTTGAAACCGAAGATGCGCCCGCGAAGGCCTGTATGTTATCCAAAACGTTTCTGGAATTGCATGCGCATGACCACCCCTTGGCCGAAACAGCTGACGCTCATTTGAAAGCCATGGAAACGCAATTCGCTGCCCTTTTCGCGCAGGCGCAAACCGACGGTCACATTTCGTCAGATCGCACCCCAAAGGATTTGGCGCGGCGCTATCAATCTGACCTGCTTGGCCTGCGCATATCGGCGGATCGCGGCGGTGTGGATGCAAAAGCGATCGCTGCGGAAATTGCGCAGAACGTGGCGCAGACCTAAGTTCCAAACACAAAAAAGCCCACCAAAATTGGTGGGCTTTTCCGTATCTGTGGTGCGGCAGCTAAATTAGCGGCGCAGGCCAAGACGTTTGATCAGGTCCTGGTAACGGGCCTCATCTTTACCACGTGTGTAGTCCAGCAGCTTCCGGCGCAGAGCAACCATTTTCAGCAGACCACGGCGACCGTGGTTGTCTTTTTTGTGGGTCTTGAAGTGTTCTGTCAAAGTCGCGATGCGCGATGAAAGAATCGCGATCTGAACTTCTGGGGAACCTGTATCGCCTTCTTTGGTGGCGAATTCTTTCATGATCCGTGCTTTATCTTCAGCAGTAATCGACATCGGGGTCTCCTTATCTAAAGGGTTGATGGCGCGATCCGGGATGTCGTCCAGAAAGGCCCGTGGAGCATCCGGTAGGGGATTCCCTGATCGGATGGCTGCGTTTAGGCAAGAACAGGCAAAAAGAAAAGGGTTTTTTAGGCGGCGACCAAAGCAATCCGGTCAAGATCAAGCGTTTCGACGTTTGCAAACCCCGCGACAAAGTCGCCATCTGCGAAAAGGGCCAGCCCGTCGTCAGTACGACTTGTGGTTAATTCGGGTGCCGGTCCGTTCTGATCATAAACAACTTCTATGACGTCCACATCAGGATCGTAATCGTCGATGTAGGTCGTTCCTTCCTGATCAGCGTCTACCGCGAACGTATCCGCACCTTCACCACCGGACAGAGTATCCCCAACGCCACCGCGCAGAATATCGTCGCCGCGGCCGCCATTCAGAAAATCGCTATCGGTATCGTCGTTCCCAATCAAGATATCATCGCCAGCGCCGCCGTTCAGCACATCTTGACCTGCGCCACCTGCCAAAGTGTCGTTACCAAACGATCCCAGCAGTTCATCGTCACCGTCGCCGCCATATAACGTGTCATCACCGCTGCCACCGATAAGGTCATCGTCGTGGTCACCACCGTCCAAGACGTCGTCGCCAATGTCGCCAAACAGGCTGTCCATCGCTTTCCCGCCAAACAAGGTGTCGTTTCCATCGTCACCATGCAGCGTGTCTTCACCTTCACCGCCTGTGATTTCATCGTCACCTGTCCCACCAAACAACAGATCGGCGCGCACAGTCCCCGCGATTGTTTGTCCGGTCCCCGCACTATTAAGCGTCTCGCTAGGCATCAACGCCTCTTGCAGCGGCGTCGTAGCACCAATGCGGTCGTCTTCTGGGGCAGGTTCCACGGTTGTTTCTGGATCGGTTTCATGGTCCGCGTCAGTGATGACAATCGACGCAACCGCGACCCCGAATAAAGCAATGATAGCAAGCATGTTCGTCTTTCTGAAAAGCGGTACCGCCCCCGGCCCAACGTGATCCCGTTTCAATAGCAAATGCCTAAATCGGAGTCTGGTACGAACAAGCCTGTTGGTTAATGCAGGATTATGCCGGCCAAGGCGAAGGCATCGCGCTGTAGGGCATATAAAGCGGGTGGCGAGGGTGCCCTGCTTTGGTGACGCCGAGAGCATGAAGGGCGCAATTATTGTTTTGAAATAAGGTGATAACCTCTGCGTCGCGCCCAAGATGAACGCCATGAACACCCCATGCAGCGATCGTGGTGTCAGCCCAACCTGCACCTTCGATCAAGGTCTGATCATTATCAGGACCATTTGGTTCAATATGTCGCCGCATCTGCATCGGGTCTGTTTCACGCAACGCAAACAGGTTGGTGACACGAAATGCACCATATCCCAAAGCCCGCGCACGGTTCTCGCATCGCCCCACGGTCGGGTCATTATGCGCCTCGGTCGCCTTTGACGGATTGAGCATCACAAACATCAGCCGCTTTCCCGTGTCATCCCAAGTACGGGTCAGGGCGTAGCGATAGGTTTCGCAATCTGAATAGGTCGCAGAGGACAGTGTCGCCCCATCGGAATGGTGTCGCGTGATCATGGGGCTGATATCGGTGCTGCCCCCGCAAATAGCAACAGACCGCCTTTGATGAACAAAGACGGCCTGCAACTGGGAGGAGGGTAGGAAGGGAGCGAGAAGAGATTAGGCAGTTATGGCAGACGCTTTGGCGTAAGACACGGACAGACCGCGTGCTTCGATCACCCATGCTGCGACGACCGCAAACAAGATGTGACCCCAGAGCGCGACCCACGTGATGCCGCTAAAGCCAAGGAATGCGGGATTTCCTGCAACAAGGTGGGCCATGACGTACAGGGCGAACACCCACAATACGACGCCATAAGCGACGGCGGTCAGACCCCAGTGCAAGTTCGGGACGATCATCTTTTGAACGGGGCGCGCGATCAGCAGGTAACCGAGCGTGTAAAACAGAACGCCAGTGATCGTGTGCAACATGTGCGCTGTCCCTTTTGGCACACTGTCGAAAACAGTGTTGAGCGTTTGTTGGGCCAGACCAACTGGTGCCAGCTTGGCAAACCCAAACATCGGCGACAGGCCTTGGCCGAAGGCGTCAAAGGCGATGGTGGCAAAAGCGCCAGCGGCGAGAACGGTGAAGGCGGAGTGTTTGATGTCGGTCATGGGGCAAGTCTTTCGGTCATGTGTTCTGTGTATCGTTGAACACAACTTGCCGAATGTGGCGGGCTCTGTGCAGCCCCATCACGCAGGGATGACCGACCCGCCCAAAACTGTAACATTTCGTGAAACAAACATCGGGCATCGTATAACGGCCGCGTGAGGCGCGTGACATCTTGTAACATTTCGCGCCGTGAAGCGCGAAAATCACATCGAATCAGCGACGAAAACCCGTGACGGCTGCAATGTGCCGCCCAGATATTTGCCCACGGCAATCGGGGTGCCATCGTGCGACGCCCAAACTTCTTCGCCATATTCCAAACCCGATCCGATCACAGGGGCCGGATTGCCGTTACGCAGTTTCACAACACTTTCGGCGGGGCAGGTCACCTCTGGCAAATCGGCAAGGCCAACTTCTAAGGGCTGCAAATGTGCGTCCAGGTCCGGCGTTTTCGCGAGCGCGTCGATTTGGTCCAGCGAAATACCGTCTTCCACATCAAACGGACCAGACCAAATGCGACGCAGTTGTAGAACATGTCCATAACAACCAAGTGCGGCACCCAGATCGCGGGCGATAGAACGGACATAGCCGCCTTTCCCGCAGGTCATTTCAAGAACTACGTGGTCTGCGTCGGGACGATCAATCAGCAACAATTCTTCGACCCAAAGCGGACGCGCGGCCAGCTCCATCTCTTCGCCGTCGCGGGCTTTTTTGTAGGCGCGTTGGCCATCGACCTTAACGGCAGAGAACTGCGGCGGCACCTGCATGATGTCGCCAATGAATGGGGCTAGCGCATCTTTGATCTGGTCATCTGTCGGGCGCAGGTCGGATGTTTTTATGACTTCGCCTTCGGCATCATCAGTGTTTGTGGCTTGGCCAAGACGCACCGTGAACGTGTATGCTTTTAAGGCGTCAGTAATATAGGGCACGGTCTTGGTCGCCTCGCCCAGTGCTACAGCCAGAACGCCAGTGGCTTCGGGATCAAGGGTACCCGCATGTCCCGCTTTTTTCGCGTTTAACGCCCAGCGCACTTTGCCGACAACAGTTGTGGACGTAATGCCCGCAGGTTTGTCCACAACAAGCCAACCTGAGATATCGCGTCCCTTGCGTTTGCGTGCCATGTGATGAACCCTTTGGTGATTGAACGCGCCTGCTAGCTTGTGTCGGGGCGGCGGTCAATATGGGGGCCAGCCCCCAAACCCCCGAGATATTTAAGACCAAAAGAAAAGGGCCTATTCGAGCACGCCGATCATTGGGCCAAGCTGAAAGCCGAAATCCGATCGTCCCAATTCGGGCGCGTAAAGACGCGAGACCTTGCCGTCGAAGTAAAGCGCGTTCGGGATTTTCAGGTAATCGCGGAAAAAGGCGCCAAAGCTGTGAAAATTCACCGCATTGTTCGAGATCGCAAAGATCGCGGTTTTGCCGTCCGCCGATGTTCCGACGCCATTGCGCACATATTTGGACGAACCGTCTTCCAAGAACCGCGGGTGTAGCGCCCCGTCGATGACCAGCATCGGGCCGGATTGGTTCGCATCGCGGCAATCGGGGGCTGTCGCGACGAAATCGAAGCTTTCATAAACTTGCGCATCACTATCCGTCAGGCACAGAACACCGTTCGGCAGCAGCCCAAAATTACCCGGCCCGTCGGATGTGACGATTCCGGATTTCTGGGTGCCTGCTTCAAGGTAAAGGCCAACAGGCGCGCGGTCAGCATGATACATGCCCGCGTTCATGGCGAAGGCGAGCGTTTTGTCAGGGTGTTCATCGGCCAAATCGCCAAAGCTGCCAATGACCTGATCCGCAGCATTGCTATGGAAAAGACGCAAATCTTCCGCTGACGCATCAACGGTGCAAGCGGTGAAACTGTTGCCGTCATAATCGATGTCTTCGCAGGTCACTGCGCTGGCTGGTAGCGCCAAAACAATGAACAGACCTGCAAGGACGCGGATCATTCGTCCAGATCTTGCCGCACGTGTTCATCGGCAAGCAATGCACGTGTGGCGTCCATCTGGTCGAACGTCCCGTCAATTTCGAACCGCAGTTCCGGTGCGAATTTCTGCGATCCGCCTTTGACCACAAGATGGCGGATTTCATGGCGGTTACGCCGCACCGCATCCAGCGTTTCCTGCTTATTCTTTCCACCCAGTGGCAGAATATAGGCGGTCGCAACACGCAGGTCAGGCGACATGCGCACCTCGCCCACGGTGATCATCATCCGGTTCAGGTCCGGATCATGCACTTCGCCACGTTGCAGCACAGACGACAATGTCCGTCTGATCTGTTCGCCCACCTTCAACATGCGTTGGGTTGGGGCCTTACCGTCTCTGTTACTTTGCTTTGCCATAAGCCCCATGTAGTGATTGCCCGCCGTTTTGCCAAGCGAGGCTTTGCGTCAGCCGTGCGAAACGCTAAGAGAGGGCAACAGACAGAAGGACAGCGTATGACACAGGGACCAGGAATCGTCGTGACCGGGGCATCGGGCCGTATGGGCCAGATGTTGATCGAGACCATCATGGCATCTGATGCATGTCACCTCGTTGGAGCGCTGGAACGGGATGGTCACGATTGGGTCGGTCAGGACGTCGGCACGGCCATGGGTGGGCAACCCGTTGGTGTGGTTGTTACGTCCGACGCCTTGGAGGCGTTTGTGAAAGCCCAAGCGGTCATTGATTTCACAGCACCTGCTGCGACCGTTGCGTTTTCCGAACTGGCCGCACAGGCCAAAGCGGTGCATGTCATCGGCACGACGGGTATGACGGACGACGACATTGCGGCAGTCAATGCGGCGTCTCACCATACGGTCGTGGTGCGAGCGGGGAACATGTCATTGGGTGTGAACCTGCTCGTACAACTGACCAAGAAAGTTGCGGCTGCGTTAGACGAAGACTTCGACATCGAAGTGATCGAAGCGCACCATCATCACAAAGTCGACGCGCCATCAGGGACGGCTTTGATGCTGGGTGAGGCTGCAGCCGAAGGGCGCGGCGTGGCATTGAATGACGTCAAAGACAGCGGTCGTGACGGGATCACGGGCGCGCGCAAACGCGGCGATATCGGTTTTAGCGCTATTCGTGGTGGGGATATTGTGGGCGAACACGATGTGCTGTTTGCAGCCCCTGGCGAACGGATTGTGCTGCGTCATATGGCAACTGATCGTAAGGTATTTGCCCGCGGGGCGCTCAAAGCGGCACTTTGGGGGCAAACCCAAAAGCCTGGCGCATACGACATGCTTGATGTTTTGGGGCTGTAGTCGGCCATATTAGGCAAAATGAAACCAAAGGCACGTGTTGCGCGTATATCGTACATAACGCACGACAAAGGAGCTTTTGATGACGACCTTTTTCAAGACAGCGGCAATCGCTTTCGTTTTGTCCGCGACAGCTGCGACTGCGCAGGGCTATCAAGCAATCTCTGACAAGGCGACATTTCTTGCGACGCTTGGCGGCAAAAACCTGTCAAACCGCCTGTACGGCGTGAATTTGGCTGTTTCGCCTGCGGGCCAGATCGCGGGCACCGGCGCGGGCTGGGAAATCACCGGCACGTGGTCTTGGCAAAACGGGTATTTTTGCCGCGAAATGAATTGGGGTGGGGATGTCATTCCGTACAATTGCCAGCTTGTTGAATTTAACGGTCAAGAAATGCGGTTCACAACGGATCAAGGTGCCGGTGATTCTGCATCATTCAAGCTACGCTAACCAACCCAATTACGGCCAGACTGGACCCAATACGCGGTCATGGACAACAGGATGCGCGGTCTGCGCAAGCGTTTCGGACGTGACAAATGTTGCAAGACTTAAACCGGCTGCAACAACAAGAAACAGGTAAGGTAGGCTGCGCATCGTAGGCTCCTTTTCAATAAAGTTGCCCGTAATACGTCACCGCAATGTTATTCCGTCGCTGCAGACATCAAAAATCGACGGCGATGCCTTTTTTCTCCCAATCGCCATAGCGAACAGGTTCCGGGCCCTTGCGCCCACCCAGTTCTGGCGGCAATTCGGATTTATCTGCCTCTTTGCGCCGTTCTTCGGCTTCGGCCAAGGCGCGCTGGGCTGCAGGTGGCAGGTCTTTGTGATCAGGCTCGGTCATCGGGCATCCTTGTCGTCGTGTCCTTTCTGATATACGGCCAAATGGGTTCAAAACAAGTGAGACACCATGTCCAAAACCGGTCTACCGCCGCGCCGCGCTGCGCATCATCTGCTTGAAGAGATCACAGGCGAAGGACGTCTGATGTCCGAATTGATCGGTGGCGGTGCGCTGGATCATCTGCCTGCGGATGAACGTGCGCGTGCGCAACGCTTGGCGATGGACGCTTTGCGGGGTGCAGATCGCGCGGATCGGATGCTGAAACCCTACCTCAAGAAAGAACCGCCAGAGACTGTCCAAAACGCGCTGCGGCTTGGTGTGATCGAACTTGTGGGTGGCGAGGCCGCGCATGGCGTCGTGAATGCATACGTCGAAATTATCGGTAAGAACAAACATGTTTCGTCGTTCAAAGGACTGACAAACGCCGTTCTGCGCCGGATTTCCGAAGAGGGCGAAAAAGGCTGGACCAAACGTGCCAATCCACTGACGCCGGGTTGGTTGCGCCAGCCGTTGGTCGCGGCTTGGGGACGGAAATCGGTCGAAGGGATCGAAGCCGCACATTTCGCGGGGGCAGCGCTTGATCTGACGGCCAAAGGCGATCCAAAGGCGGTCGCAGACGCGGTGGGCGGCACGCTTTTGCCGACAGGGTCGATCCGGCTGAAAGAAGCGGGTCAGGTATCGGCGCTTCCGGGCTTCGAGAACGGCGATTGGTGGGTGCAAGACGCAGCCGCGGCCATTCCGGTCCAAGTGCTTGATCCCAAACCGGGCATGAAGGTGCTCGACCTCTGTGCGGCACCGGGCGGTAAGACAATGCAGCTCGCGGCAAGTGGGGCGGATGTGACGGCTGTCGATCTCAGCCATAACCGGATGACACGGGTGAAGGACAACCTGAAACGTGTCGGGTTGAAAGCCAATTGCGTAACCTCCGACGCGTTCAAATTCGAACAAGACGGATTTGATGCAGTGCTGCTCGATGCGCCCTGTTCCGCGACGGGGACAATCAGGCGCCATCCCGATTTGCCATATGCAAAAGACGGATCTGAATTCATGGCCTTGATCGAACAGCAAGAACTGCTGATCGACCACGCGCTGACGTTGCTCAAACCGGGCGGGAAGCTGGTCTTTTGCACCTGTTCGTTGCTGCCAGACGAAGGAGAAATCCAAGTCGACGAAGCGCTCGAACGGCACGCAGGGCTGACCGTGGATACCGGTGCGCTGAACAAACCGGGTATCGACCCCGCGTGGATCACCGAAGAAGGCGGTATCCGCCTGCGCCCCGATTATTGGGCGGACCTCGGCGGCATGGACGGGTTCTACATCGCGGTACTGACCAAAGCCTAAGCAGGCAGACCACGCTGCGCTTCTTTGACGTTCTCTAAATCCCCGCCGGAGGCTCCGACAGCGGCCAAAACCGCTGCCGCCTGCGTTACATCACACCCGGTACGACCTGATCGGGCGGACGGTGACCATCTGCAAACGTCTTGATGTTCACGATTACTTTTTCACCCATTTCCTGACGGCCTTCGACGGTGGCCGACCCCATATGGGGCAGCAAAACAACGTTCGGCAGGTCCATCAGGCGCGGGTTTATCTCGTGACCGCGTTCAAAGACGTCCAAGCCTGCACCGGCAATTTCACCGGCCCGCAACATCCGCGTGAGGGCATTTTCGTCGATAACCTCACCACGTGACGTGTTCACGATCACCGCATCAGGTTTCATGAGCTTCAGACGACGCGCATTCATCAAATGGAAGGTGGATGGCGTGTGCGGACAATTGATCGATATCACGTCCATCCGCGCGACCATCTGATCAAGGCTGTCCCAATACGTGGCCTCTAGTGCCTCTTCGACCTCGGGCCGCAGGCGTTTGCGGTTATGATAATGCACCTGCATACCAAAAGCGGCAGCACGTTTGGCGACGGCCTGGCCAATGCGGCCCATGCCCAAAATACCAACGCGACGTCCCGAAATACGTCCCCCCAGCATCGCGGTTGGGGACCAGCCTTCCCAGTCACCACTGCCCATAACACGCAACCCTTCAGGGATGCGGCGGGTGACAGCAAGGATCAGGGCGATGGTCATATCGGCCGTGTCGTCGGTTACTGTGCCGGGCGTGTTCGACACCAAAATCCCGCGTTGACGGGCGGTCGCGACATCAATCCGGTCTACACCGGCACCGTAATTCGCAATGAGTTTCAGCTTTTCACCAGCTTGCGCCAGCAATGGCGCATCAATGAAATCGGTGACTGTAGGGACCAAAACATCCGCCGTTTGAACTGCTGCAACCAGTTCTTCGCGGCTCATCGGCCTGTCGTTTTCGCGTAAAGTGACGTCGAACAGCTCTTTCATGCGTGTTTCGATGCTTTCGGGTAACCGTCGCGTGACGACAACACTTAACCGCTGACCTGGCATTCTTTTCTCCCATCGCTTGAAACGGATCACCGCTTTGGTTCAGAGTGCATTTAACCGACGCGAGGCACAAGAACCTCGCGCGATGAGTTAAGTGATAAAGGCAGGTTTCCCGTGATTTTTCGCATTCTTCTGGTCTGTGCTGCGCTCTGCCACCTTGGTGCAGGTGTAATTGCACAAGAGGTGACGCCGGTTTCCGGCGGAACATTGGACGCGCCTGCAATTGGGCCGGAAACAAATTTGCCTTTGCCGCGCTACGTGTCACTGAAAGCATCAGAAGCAAACGTGCGCCGTGGGCCTAGCCTGTCGCACCGGATCGATTGGGTGTTTCAACGCCGTTCCATGCCGCTGCAGGTGATTGCGGAATACGGACATTGGCGGCGTGTGATCGACCGTGAAGGTCAAGGTGGATGGGTCCACTACACCATGCTGTCAGGTGCTAGATCGGTCATTATCGATCAAGATCGCCTGCGTTTACGGTCACAGCCGCGCGACGATAGCCGCGAGACTGTGGAGCTCGAACTTGGCGTTATTGCGCGTCTGCATGAATGCGAACCGACGTGGTGTCGCCTGAGTGCTGGTGGCTACAAAGGCTGGGCGCCTAAGGCCGTGATTTGGGGCGTTGATGCGGATGAAGTCCGCGACTGATAGCGTTCGTTGATCCCGCAGGGTTGGGGGGCTAGCCCCCAAACCCCCAAGATATTTGAGGCCAAAAGAAGATCAGGCGGCATCAAGACCGCGGCCCTTGAGCAGTGCATCGACCCCAGGCAATCGCCCGCGGAATTGTTTGTAGAGTTCTTTTGCGTCGACGGAGCCGCCGGAAGACAGAATGGTGTCTTCCAATTTTCTCGCCAAATCCGGATCAAACGGATCGCCGATTTCTTCAAAGGCTGCGAATGCGTCCGCGTCCATGACTTCGGACCACATGTAGCTGTAATAGCCGCTGGAATATCCGTCCCCTGCAAAGACATGCGCGAAGTGGGGTGTGGCGTGACGCATACGGATCGCGTGGGGCATACCAATGCCTTCAAGGACTTCGGCTTGTTTCTGCATCGGGTCTTTGGGGGCGGGGCCGTCGTGGAATGCCAGATCGACCAGCGCGGAAGATACATATTCTACCGTCTGGAAGCCCATGTCGTAGGTTGCTGCATCCAGCATGCGCTGCAGCATGTCGGCTGGCATCGCTTCGCCCGTTTCCGCGTGCGTGGCGAATTCGGACAGGACTTCGGGCACTTCAAGCCAGTGTTCGTAAAGTTGGCTGGGCAGTTCGACAAAATCGCGGGCCACAGATGTGCCGCTGATACTTTCGTAGGTCACGTCAGATAACATTTGGTGCAATGCGTGGCCGAATTCGTGGAACAATGTGCGGGCGTCGTCATAGGACAACAGGGCTGGTTGGCCGTCTTCTGGTTTCGCAAAATTGCAGACGTTTACAACATGGGGACGTACTTCACCGCCCAGACGATGTTGCGACTGCATTGCCATACACCACGCACCGGACCGTTTAGAACCGCGCGCAAAGTAATCGCCAATGAAGACAGCGACATGTTTGCCGTCGCGGGTAACTTCCCACAGGCGCACGTCAGGATGATACACAGGACCTTCGAGCGGTGCGAATTCCAGACCAAACAACCGATTGGCGCATGCAAATTGCGCCTCAATCATCCGGTCCAGCTGCAGGTACGGTTTCAGCGCCGCTTCATCCAGATCATGTTCGGCCTGCCGCCGTTTTTCCGAATAATAGCGCCAATCCCATGCTTCCAAGGGCCCGTCAAAACCATCGGCATGCAGCATCCGCTCCAGCACTTTGGCATCCGCTTCAGCGGCGGCTTTGGCTGGCGTCCAAACCTGCATCAACAGATCGCGTACCGCGTCGGGGGTGCCTGCCATTTCGGTTTCGAGTTTGTAGTCTGCGAAGGTGTCGTAACCCAGCAACTTGGCGCGTTCTTCCCGCAAGGCAAGCGTTTCCGCCGCGATCCCACGGTTGTCCGTCTCGCCGCCATTTTCGCCGCGCGACACCCACGCGTCATAGGCTTTCTTGCGGAGTTCGCGCATAGGGGAAAACTGCAAGAACGGCACAATCAAAGATCGGGACAGGGTCACAACGGGGCCGCCCGCATCCTTTTCGGATCCGGCCGCGCGGGCAGTTGCGACGACAAAGTCGGGCAGACCTTCAAGATCGGCTTCGGCCAATGGCATGAACCATGACCTTTCATCGGCCAATAGGTTCTGGGTGAATTGTGTCCCCAGTACTGAAAGACGTGATTTTACGTCGCGCAAACGGACCGCATCATCGCCTTCTAACAACGCACCTTGCCGGACAAAACCGCGACGGGTCAGCATCAGAACACGAGACTGTTCATCCGACAGGTCAAGATCGGCACGACGTGTCCAAAGGTCCTCGATCCGCGCAAAAAGCGCTTTGTTTTCGGTGATCTCTGAACCAAACGCGCTTAATTTTGGACCAAAGTCGCGCTGTAACGCTTCGCGTGCCGGATTGCTGTCCGCG
Source organism: Rhodobacteraceae bacterium S2214 (assembly GCA_025141675.1). Classification (NCBI taxonomy): domain Bacteria; kingdom Pseudomonadati; phylum Pseudomonadota; class Alphaproteobacteria; order Rhodobacterales; family Paracoccaceae; species Rhodobacteraceae bacterium S2214. The sequence goes on along the minus strand of CP081161.1, from coordinate 3,516,071 downwards.
CCAGCGACGCCGTAAAAGACACCCAGCACTTTGCCTAGCGTAACCTCGGCTAATTCCATCGCTTCAATTGTGTTTGCGAATGTCGGGGCATCGGTGTTTTCGGCAATCGCGGCGATAGCGCTGCGGGCTTCATCCAGTGCGACATCCACGGCAGGGGCGAAATCATCGTCCGAAATCATATCAAACGGGGGCAGGCCGTGTGGGGTCGTCCAGTCAGTCAGCAACGGGTTGGTCATGGTGATCTCCTTTGCAGTCAACTTAGGGTGCGAAGGGTACGACTTCCAGCGGTAGGTCTGTGAATTAGGTGAAGGATCCACTGCAGACCGCGCAGTCATCGCGCCGTTTTAAGCCAATGGTGCGGGTGTCTGCGTAAAGTGCGTCGTAGATCATCAGCCGCCCCCGCAATGGATCGCCCGCGCCCGTGATCAATTTCACGGCTTCCACCGCCATCATCGACCCAATCACACCGGGCAATGGGCCAATCACACCGGCCTCTGCGCAGGACGGCACAAGTCCGGCGGCGGGCGTTTCAGGGAAAATGCAAGCGTAGCAGGGTGCGTTGTTGGCTGGGTCGTAGACGCTGATCTGACCTTCCCACTGCGTGAGGGCGGCAGAAATCAAAGGAATTTTCCCGGCGACACAGGTTTCATTCACCAAATACCGTGTTTCGAAGTTGTCGGTGCCATCTAAAACGATGTCATATTCAGCGAACAATTCAGCGGCGAAACTGGCGTCCAGCCTGCGATGATAGGGTTTGACCTGCACAAACGGGTTTTGCGCGCGCATCGCGTCCAGTGCAGATTGCACTTTCGGCATGCCGATCCGGTCGTCTGTGTGAATGACTTGTCGCTGCAGATTGGAATTCTCGACGGTGTCATCGTCAATCACACCAATCTGGCCAACACCTGCCGCCGCCAGATAAAGCAAAGCGGGCGACCCCAATCCACCGGCACCAATCACCAGCACTTTCGCGCGACGTAGCGCCATCTGTCCCGTGCCGCCGACTTCGCGCAGCATGATGTGGCGCGCGTAGCGGTCTAGTTCGGTTTCCGACATCGCGCTGGACTTATCCGCAGGGGTGTCACGAACAACTTGGGGGGATGCCTTGGCCCGCAAGCCGCGTAGCAGCTTGCGATATCCAAATGCGATGCCACCAAAGGCGACGATCAATGCCCAAAGCCGGACGTCACCGCCCGTGGCTTCGCGCAGCGGATGGCCATCAGGCAATACCAACTGGATGATCATCACGATCACCAACAGCAAACCAATCATCGTCCAACGCGCACGTTTGGGCGTGTCCATCGCCACGCCGGTGCCCCACAATACGGCGGCCATTGCGGCGACCATGATCATGCGACGACACCCGTACTGCCAAATCCACCTGCGCCGCGTTCTGTCGCGTCTAGGTCATCAACCAGCGTAAACTGTGCCTGTACGACAGGGGCCACAACCATCTGTGCAATCCGCATCCCATGTGTCACCTCAAACGGGCTATCCCCAAGGTTAATCATGATGACGCCAACCGGCCCGCGATAATCGCTGTCGATCGTGCCCGGGCTGTTGACCAAGGTCACACCATGTTTCAACGCAAGTCCGGAACGGGGACGAATTTGCACCTCGACCCCGTCAGGGATCGCCATGGCAAGCCCCGTCGGCACAAGCAAACGTGCGCCGGGGGCGAGCGTCACAGCACCGCCTTTCGTGCCAAAATTAGCGCAAATATCAGCGCCCGCTGCACCTTTGGTCTGATACGAAGGCAAGGGCAGCTTGCGATCTGCATCGGGCTGCCATGACAACTTCACCTGCATCTCACCGCGTCCCATTATCCAGCCAGTTCAAGCGCGATTTTCGTGGCGAGCTTGGTGGCGACTTCGTCCTTGCCCATGCGGGGCCAAGCATCCGCGCCTGTGTCAGAAATCAGCGTAACTGCGTTTTCTGTACCGCCCATGATCCCCGTTTCAGGCGATACATCATTCGCAACGATCCAGTCACACCCTTTGCGCAAACGTTTGGCGGTGGCGTTTGCGATCACATCATTGGTTTCGGCTGCAAAGCCGACCACCAGCGCTGGGCGACCGTCCGTCATCTGCGAAACGGTTGCCAGAATATCGGGGTTTTCCGCAAAGGTCAGTTCCGGCAATCCAGACGCGTCCTTCTTGATCTTCGCATCAGACGCATTTGAAACATGCCAATCAGCGACCGCCGCGGCAAAGATGGCGGCGTCAGCGGGTTTTGCATTCTGCACGGCTTCAAGCATCTCGGCGGCAGTTTCGACCGGAACAACGGTGACGCCCGCAGGGGGCGGAACGTCGGCAGGACCGGTGACAAAGGTCACGTCAGCACCCAGCTTAACTAGCGCCTGTGCAATGGCCGTGCCCTGCGCGCCGGATGATCTGTTCGCGATGTAACGTACCGGATCAATCGGTTCATGTGTGGGGCCCGACGTCACAAGTAGGTGCTTACCTTTCAACGGTCCATCGGACAGTGCAGTGTCGATTGCGGCAACAATATCAAGCGGTTCCGCCATACGTCCGGGGCCATATTCACCACAGGCCATATCGCCTTCGCCCGGACCGACGAACAAAATGCCGTCGCCCTTCAACGTTTTCAGATTCCGCTGGGTTGCAGGGTGTTCCCACATCCGCACGTTCATCGACGGGGCCACCAGAACGCGCTTGTCCGTGGCGAGCAAAAGCGTCGACGCCAGATCGTTCGCCAAACCAGTCGCCATTTTCGCCATAAGATCAGCAGTGCCGGGGGCCACAACGATCAAATCGGCGGCGCGGGATAATTCGATGTGCCCCATCTCGGCTTCATCGTTCAAGTCAAACAGGTCGGTGTATAGCTTGTTCGCGGCCAAGGCAGACACGGACAACGGGGTGACGAATTCAGACCCCGCCTTGGTCAATACCGGAGTTACTTTTGCGCCGCGTTCGCGCAAGCGCCGGATCAGGTCCAAGGACTTGAACGCCGCGATTCCGCCGCCAATGATCAAGAGAATATGTTTGTTTGTCAGCATGTCCGCCTCCGCAATTGATCAGAACGTAAGACTTTGACGGCGCGGATACAATCGGTGTGCAGTTATTCAAATGCGGCACAGGGATCGGGGCGGTCAATCGGATGCGTGACACGCCACAGATCGTATGGCGGGGTATCGGACGGCGCGTTGATTTGACCGATGCTCAGCACATGTGTGTCAGGTGATGCGGCGTTCAGGTAAACAGGCATGCCCCAGTCGGTACGCGCATGCCCGTTGCCGGTGATCACAACAACCGGTCCGCCAAACGTCTCAAATGCTTCCAACGCAGCGCGTGAAAAAACAGCGTCGCGGAACCGTTGCTGATCAACGAACCAAGGCAGCATTTCAGCAGGTAAGGCACCACAATGGCCGTCTTGCATGCCTTGTTCGCGGGTCCCCTGTTCATCTTCGTCTAACGGAACGTGAAGTCCAAACCGCCGGTCCGTGAACGCCGTCAAAATATCGTCACGGGCCTGCGCTGCCATTTCCGGACTTGGGGCGGCGCCAATGATCTTTGCATCTTCGGCAGCCGCGAAAATCGGGGCATACATAACAAAGTCAGGCCAACCGTTGGCTTCCCATTCCAACAGTTCACCTAGATCTGGCGAATTGATCGTGCCCGTCGTGATCTGCATTGCTTGATCGGATGTCAGCATTTCGAAAACGATGGCTGTTGGGTCAAGCAATGCGATGATGTCGGCCTGCACCTGATGATGGGTCGGATCATCGTGGATTTCGCCAACAATAACGATATCCGCCCCGTCAAAATCAGTCGCCGAAAACGCAACGATCTCGCCAGCGTAAACCGGAGAGACCGTTAGAAAAGTGATGAATGTCGCTACCCTCATACGAGGAAACGATGCACCTCTTCGTTTTGACCTACAAGGCTTTTGCGCATTTTGCCAAAAGCCGCCGCTTCAAGCTGGCGAACACGTTCTTTCGATAGCCCAAGTTCGGTGCCGAGGCTTTCCAATGTCCGCGGATCATCACGCATTTTACGTTCGCGGACGATAAACCGTTCACGATCATTCAATTCGCCCAAAGCGGACAACAACCACTGACGCAACGTGTCATTATCGTGGTTGTTTTCCACAGTTTCAGCGGCTTGCGGACCATCATCTTCCAATGCGTCAATCCATTCCCGACCTTCGTCTTCAGCAGATTGGGTGGCGTTGAGCGAATAATCGGACCCAGACAACCGGCCTTCCATCATCTCGACATCATGCAATGGAACGCCGACCTCTAGCGCGATCATTTCACGCATGTCGTGACGGTCAATCGTGCGTCCTTCTGCGGCGGCTTCACGTTCAAGACGGGCCTGAACACGGCGCAGATTGAAGAACAGTGATTTTTGGGATGACGTTGACCCGGTCCGGACCATCGACCAGTTCCGCATGACATAATCCTGAATTGATGCTTTGATCCACCAGACCGCATATGTCGAAAACCGGACGCCGCGATCTGGGTCGAATTTATCGGCGGCTTTCATCAACCCAACGGATGCTTCTTGGATCAGGTCGTTCATCGGCGCGCCGTACCGCTTGAACTTACCTGCCATTGAAATCGCGAGGCGCATGTAGGCCGTGATCAGGCGATGAAGCGCTTGTTCGTCTCGATCATCTCGCCACGCATATGCCAACGCAAGTTCCGTTTCGGCATCCAAAAGCTCTGCTTTCATTGCCTTGCGTGTCATCTTCTGATCCGAAAAACCGTCAAACGCCATGTTTTGATCCCTACCAGATTGCGCGCGGGTGTTCCCGTGCTATTGATCTGTCTACGAAGGGTCGAACCAAGCGGATCAGAAAAAGTTGCAAGAAAAATCGCCGAAGACATTGTATTTTGTGACGGGCGGGGCTGCGTCGGGCAAATCAACCTTTGCAGAAAAGGTCGTTCGCGCGACTGGTAAGCCCAAAACATATGTCGCGACGATGCAGCCCTACGACGACGAAATGCGCGCGAAACTGGAAAAGCATCAGCAGCAGCGCGGGGGCGATTGGACAACCATCGAGGCCCAGATCGATATCGTGTCGGTACTGGATCAGGCGTCGGCCGATGACATCATCCTGCTGGATTGCGTGACCCTGTGGCTGACGAACGTGCTGCTCGGGGATCATGATATTGATGCGGCCTGCGACGCATTGGTGAATGCGCTGTTAACCTGTGCGTGCGATGTCGTTGTTGTGTCCAACGAAGTCGGCATGGGCATCGTGCCGGACAATGCCTTGTCACGTAAGTTTCGGAATGCACAGGGAAAAGTGAACCAGATGATCGCGGCACGGGCAGACGTCGTCATGACCGTGATCTCTGGCCTGCCACTGGTTCTGAAAGGGTCTTACGATCCTGTATCCGCAACGCACGTCTTCCCCGCGGGGAAGGTTTGACCCGCTTTTGGCTGGTCCGGCACGGGCCCACGCATCAAAAAACCTTTACAGGATGGCGCGATGTACCTGCGGATTTGACCGATACTGCGGCGTTAGATCGGTTGTCGTCCCACCTGCCGGAGCAAGGGCTTCTTGTTTCATCTGATCTGCAACGATCTGTGCAAACAGCGGATGCCATCGGGGGTGGCAGGACGCGTTTGGCACACCGCAAAACCTTGCGGGAATTTGATTTTGGGCTGTGGGACGGCCTGCACCACACAGAAGTCGCGGAACGTGATCCTGTTCTTAGCCGTCAGTTCTGGGAACAACCCGGAACGTTGGCACCGCCGAACGGTGAAAGCTGGAATGCTGTCACGAAACGCGTAATCGCGTCGTTGACCCAATTGGCCCACCACCACAAAGCGAAAGATATTGTCGTTGTCGGTCATATGGGCATGATCATGACAGTGATCGCGCAATGCGGCGGGACACCGTACGAAGCAATGGGGCACAAGATCGATAACTTGTCAGTCACGGACGTGCATCTCACCTCGCAAGGTTGGCAAATCGGAACGATCAATCACGTCGCTTAAAGGGTAAAGGGACCAAACCATGACTTACGAACTCTACATCGGTGACCGGACCTTTTCGAGCTGGTCTTTGCGCGGCTGGCTTCTGCTTGAGAAGTTTGGCCTGCCCTACAAAACAACGATGGTCGGTTTGTACGCAGGGACCATGGCGCAAGACATGGCGCATTTGCCGGGTGCGAAAACGGTCCCTGCATTGGTCACACCGAGCGGTGGATTACTGACTGATAGCTTGGCGATGGCGGAAACGCTTGCCGAAGAAAACCCGCAAGCAGGCCTTTACCCCTCAGACCCCATTGCCCGCGCAATGGCACGGTCCATGATTGCGGAAATGCACAGCGGCTTTGGGGCATTGCGGTCGGATTGCCCGCACAACATGGAACATACACTTGTCGGATTTGAACCGTCTGAAGCGGTCATGAACGACGTGGCCCGCATTTCCGAACTCTGGTCAATGGCGCGCGACAGGTTCGGCGAAGACGGGCCGTGGCTGTTTGGGCAATACTCAGCGGCTGATGCATTCTACGCGCCGATCGCGAACCGTTTTACCACCTACGGTATCCCGTTGGGTGTCACAGCGCAGGCCTATGTCGACGCGCATATCGCGGATCTGTCTAACCGACAGTGGCGGGCAATGGGGCAGACTGTGCGCTACGACCCTTTTCCATACGATTTTGGATTGAAGACAAAGCCATGGCCGATTGATGCTTTGCCTGCTCGGGCTGTCGATCAAGGTCCGTCAGAAAACGAAACATGCCCGTATTCTGGTAAACCGGTCACGCATTACTTGGAACTGGACGGCAGAACGTTTGGTGTCTGCAACGCGTTTTGTCGTGACAAAACGGTTGCAGACCCAGCGGCATGGCCGAAATTTATGGCGTTGTTGAACAATTAACCTTTTCGCAAGGGTCCTGTCGTTAACCATAAGTATTGGGAATGACGGGAACCAACATGTCAGCAGTTGCCTACACGGTCGCCTTTGATGGCATCGACGCGAAAATGGTCGAGGTGCAATGCGCGGTCAGCCCCGGCATGCCGGGGTTCGCCATCGTGGGCTTGCCAGATAAAGCGGTTTCAGAAGCGCGCGAAAGAGTGCGGGCCGCGTTGACGCACATGGCAATTGCGCTGCCGTCGAAGAAAATCACGATCAATATGTCGCCTGCGAATATGCCGAAAGAGGGGTCGCATTTTGATTTGCCTATCGCGCTGGCGTTGTTGGCTGCGCTTGAAATCTTGCCGCGTGATGATGTTGCGGGCACGGTATCACTTGGTGAATTATCGCTAAATGGTGATCTTGTTCCTGTCATTGGGGCGTTGCCTGCGGCAATGGCTGCAGCGGTTGAAGGTAAAGTTCTTGTCTGCCCAAGTGCATGCGGTCCCGAAGCGGCATGGGTCGACGCCGCAAAAGTGATCGCACCGCAGTCGCTGGCCGCGGCGATACGGCACTTTACCGGCCAAGCGGTTCTCGACGCGGCGGTCGCGGGCGAAGTGCATGTTGATGCAAACGCCTCTGATCTGGCCGAGGTGAAAGGGCAGGAACGTGCGAAACGTGCGTTGGAAATCGCAGCCGCTGGGCGACATCATTTGATGATGGTCGGCTCGCCGGGGTCTGGTAAGTCGATGTTATCGAAGCGTATTCCCGGTATCCTTCCACCAATGTCACCGACAGAAGCGTTAGAGACGTCGATGATTCATTCGCTGGCGGGCGTGTTGGAAGAGGGCGGCATCAATCGCACGCGCCCTTTCCAAGAACCGCATCACACAGCGTCGACCGCTGCGATTATCGGCGGCGGGCGAACGGCAAAACCCGGACAGATTTCACTGGCGCACAATGGGGTACTTTTTCTCGATGAATTTCCAGAATTCCCACGATCAGTGCTCGAAACCTTGCGCCAGCCGATTGAAACAGGCGAGGTGATCGTCGCGCGGGCCAATGCGCATGTGAAATACCCCTGTCGTTTTATGTTGGTCGCGGCCGCGAACCCTTGCAAATGCGGGTATCTGGCAGATCCAGCGCGCGCCTGCGCACGTGTGCCGATCTGTGGTGAAGAATATATGGGGCGCATTTCTGGGCCATTGATGGACCGTTTTGATTTACGGGTCGAAGTGCCCCCGGTCGCATACACTGATCTGGACTTGCCAGAAGACGGCGAAAGCTCTGCGGTGATTGCTGCCCGCGTTGCCGCCGCCCGCGATGTGCAATCGCAACGGTTTGCGGACGCGGCGGGCGTACGGGTAAATGCCGAAGCTGAAGGGCGCGTTTTGGAACAGGTGGCAACGCCGGATACCGAAGGGCGGGCGCTGTTGGTCAAAGTCGCGGAACGGTTTGGGCTTTCGGCGCGGGGGTATCACCGTGTGTTGCGCGTCGCGCGAACCATCGCTGATTTGGCAGGCGAAACGGATGTGCGCCGCCCGCATGTCGCGGAGGCGGTAAGCTACCGCCTCTCGCTGTCTCAGGACGTGTGATCAGGCAGCAGCGCGACGCGCTTCAATTGCTTCCCAAATTTTGGCCGTGATATTGACGTCGTCAAACCGTTCCAATTCTTGAATGCCTGTCGGTGAGGTCACGTTGATTTCGGTCAGCCAGTCACCAATCACATCGATCCCGACAAAAATCTGACCCTTTTCACGCAACAACGGTCCGATTGCCGCACAAATTTCGCGGTCACGGTCGGTCAGTTCAACTTTCTCGGGGCGTCCGCCTACGTGCATATTGGATCGGGTTTCGCCATCGGCGGGGACGCGGTTGATCGCCCCAACAGGTTCACCATCGACCAAGATGACCCGCTTGTCGCCTTTACTGACGTCTGGCAGGAATTTCTGCATAATCAGCGGTTCGCGATTAATCCCCGAGAACATTTCGTGCAGCGATGCGAGGTTGCTATCACCTTGTTTCAGCTTGAAAACACCGGCGCCACCATTGCCGTAAAGTGGCTTGAGGATCACATCGCCATGTGCGGCACGGAATGATTTGAGCGTGTCCAAATCACGCGCAATCATTGTTGGGGGTGTCAGGTCAGGGAAGTTCAGAACCAGCAACTTTTCCGGATAGTTCCGTACCCAGAACGGGTCATTCACGACGAGCGTGCCGGGGTGAATCATATCAAGAATATGGGTCGTGGTGATGTACCCCATGTCGAAAGGGGGATCTTGGCGCAGCCAAACGACATCGTAGTCGGCAAGATCGACTTCAATTTCGTCGCCCAGCGTAAAATGATCGCCTTCGACCCGCTGAATGGTCAGCGGCCAGCCGCGCGCGACAACTTTACCTTCGCGGTAGGCGAGTTTGTCAGGCGTATAGTAGAAAAGACTGTGACCGCGCGCCTGTGCTTCTTCTGCAATGCGGAAGGTGCTGTCGGCGTTAATATCGATAGGACCAATCGGGTCCATTTGGATCGCTACTTTCAAGGGCATGACCTGTGGCCTTTTCTCAATATGAAATTGAGAGATACATGGCCCATGCGACGGGCCTGTGCAATGGCGGCCAGATCACGCTTCCATGAACGCGTTTTCAATAATCCGCACGTTGCCCGTTTGATCAACGGTTGCCACATCGAAACGCATTTCGGTTAACGCCCCGCGCGGTTCATTTGCCACAAATTCACTCGCAGCAGCGCAGAGCCTGTCCATCTGACGGCGACTGACACGTTGCAATGCGGTCGCGTGGGATTTGCTTTTCTTAACTTCGACAAAGATCAGGCTGTCACCATCGCGGACAATCAAATCGATTTCGCCGCCGCGCCCGCGCCATCGTGTATGCGCAATAGAATGGCCACGACGTTTGTAATCACGGGCAACACTGGATTCGGCCGCCAATCCTGCATGGTGATTGGTGCTGGCACGCATCGCTTGTTGCGTCGATGATGTCATTCGTCGTCCTTTTCCAGCCCAAGGGCCATTTGATAAACTTGGCGGCGGGGTAGACCCATCGCACCCGCAACCATCGTCGCGGCATCTTTCACCCGCATCGTGCGCATCGCATCAACCAATGCCGCCTGCACATCGTTTTCGCCGATCTTTTCACCGTTCCCACGATCAACCAGCACGACAATTTCGCCCTTTACCTTGCGGTCGGCAAAATCTGCGACAAGGTCATCAAGAGACCCGCGTGTGGTTTCTTCAAACTTCTTGGTCAGCTCACGGCAGACCACCGCGCGGCGGTCGCCCCCTAGAACATCGCGCAAAGACATTAGCATATCATGAAGACGCTTTGGGGATTCGTAGAACACCAGTGTCAGCGGCATATCGCGTAGTTCGGCGATCTCTGTTTCGCGCTGTGTCTTTGCAGATGGCAGGAATCCGATGAATGCAAAGCGGTCAGTTGCCAAACCTGAGACGGTCAGGGCGGCAAGCACTGCCGACGCCCCTGGGGCCGTGGTGACCGGCAGGTCCGCCGCAATCATTGCAGCGCCCAGTTCATATCCCGGATCGGCCACTAATGGCGTGCCTGCTTCAGACACGTAAGCAACTGATTTTCCTTCGCTTACAGCCCTCACAAGGCGTTCGGTTGGCTTTTCCCCGCTGTGGTCATGGTAGGCGACAACCTGTCGTGTCCCAAGCGGTACGCCATGAATTTCCATCAATTTGCGGGCCGTTCGTGTGTCTTCCGCGGCAATCAGATCGGCGCTGGCGAGGATGTCGAGACCGCGCAGTGTCATGTCTCGTGCGGACCCGATTGGAGTCGCCACGAAATAAAGACCCGCCGTCAAGGGTTTTTCTATAAAATTCATACCTAGACCCTTTGGCGCATAGCCCTATGATGTTGCCCAATGTTTGACCCGATGGAGGTCACCATCAGGAGGGGGATTTCCTATGTTTGCTTGTTTCGCCGACGCCCGCAAGGCGGCAGCCCGGCTGTTTATCTTTTTGACGCTTGTGTTCGTGTCGGCCTGTACGGTCCCCGGCCAAGTTGGTGTGAATGAAAACACCGGTCAGCGCATTGATCCGAACGCGCCTGTTCAGGTTGCCCTGTTGGTTCCAGGTGGGTCTGGTAACGAAGGTCGTTTGTCAGCTAGCCTTGAAAATGCCGCACGGTTGGCGATTTCCGATTTGGCTGGCGTGACGATCGATCTGCGCGTCTACAACACTGCCGGTGACCCTTTGCAGGCCGCACGCGTCGCCAATGCGGCTGTCGATGACGGTGCAAAGATTATTTTGGGACCGTTGTTTGGTGAAGCGGCCAACGCGGCTGGTGTGTCTGTCGCGAACCGTAATGTGAACGTCCTCGCGTTTTCGAACAACCCGACAATTGCTGGCGGTAACGTTTTTATCCTCGGGTCTACATTCGGAAACACAGCGAACCGTTTGGTCCAGTACGCAGGCCGTCAAGGCATCAACCGCTACACGGTTGTCCATGGCAATTCAGTTCCCGGGCAGTTGGGCCGTGATGCGATTGCAAACGCTGTTCGTGCGAACGGGGGCCAAGTGACCGCGATCGAAGGGTATCCATTGACCCAGCAAGGCGTATCCGATTCGTCGGCGCGTATCGTTTCTGCAGCGCGGAATGGTGGTAGCGATGCGGTCTTCTTCACAGGTGATCCTTCTGCTGACCTTCCGTTTATTCTGGACGGTCTGTCAGCCGCTGGTCTGACATCGAACGAAGCGCGCTTTATGGGTTTGACCCGTTGGGACGCAAATGCTGACGTTCTGGGAAGCGCTGCTGCCCAAGGCGGCATCATTGCGTTGCCTGATCAAGGTTTGAACAACGCGTTCCAGAACCGTTACGCGTCTGTTTATGGCGATGCGCCACATCCGCTGGCCGGTCTCGCGTATGATGGAATTGCCGCCATCGGCGCGCTTGTTGCCCAAGGAAACGCCAACGCCCTGACAAAACAGGCGCTCACGACGTCCCAAGGCTTTCAAGGGACTGGTGGTATCTTCCGGTTCCTGCCAAATGGTCTGAACCAGCGTGGCCTCGCCATCGCCGAATTACGCAACAATCAGGTGATTACCCTTGAGCCAGCCCCACGGAGCTTTGGCGGATCAGGTCTCTGATCCGACCAACACGACTTACGACCTTGAAACGCCGGACAATTTGATTTGTCCGGCGTCTGAGATTTTTGACCAACCCGCAGTCCGTGCAGCGTTAGAAGCCGCGGCGAGCCTTGGTCATAGCGACAAAGACATCCGCACCCAAACCGTCGAAATCCTGAACGAAGCGCGTGTTGCAGGGCGTAAGCGCATTGCAGAAGCCTTTACCGCTGATCCATTTCCGGGGCGTCGCGGGACGCGCGCCTATAGCTGGCTGACAGACCAGATTATTGGCGAAGTGTTGAATATCGCGCAAACGTATCTGCATCCTTTGCCAAACCCGACAGAGGCCGAACGGATCGCGATTATTGCTGTTGGCGGCTACGGGCGTGGCGAAATGGCCGCGCATTCCGACGTCGATTTGCTATTTTTGAACCCGTATAAAATCACACCGTGGGCGGAAAGCCTCATCGAATCGATGCTGTATATCCTGTGGGATTTGAAGCTGAAGGTCGGACATGCCAGCCGGACGATCAAAGACTGCATTCGACTTGGCCGCGAAGATTTCACGATCCGTACGTCGTTGGTGGAATACCGTTATCTTGCCGGTGACGAAGACTTGGCGCAGTCCCTTGCCACATCGTTGTGGGAAGACTTGTTCAAAGGTACCGAAGCCGAATTTATTGAAGCCAAGCTTGAGGAACGTGCTGAACGTCATCGCAAGCAAGGTGGTCAGCGGTATGTGGTTGAGCCGAACGTGAAAGAAGGCAAGGGTGGTCTACGCGACCTGCAGTCCCTGTTCTGGATCGGGAAATATGTGCACGGGACGCAGAACGCCAAGGAACTGATTGCCTTTGGTGTCTATAACGAAGACGAATTCCAGACATTCAAAACGGCTGAAGATTTTCTTTGGTCTGTCCGTTGCCACATGCACATCATCGCTAATCGTGCGGTGGATCAGCTGACCTTCGACATGCAAGTCGAGGTCGCAGAAAAGCTTGGGTACAAGGATCACGACGGGCGTCGTGCTGTTGAACATTTTATGCAGGATTACTTCCGCCATGCCACGAAGGTTGGGGAAGTCACCCGGATCTTCCTGACATCGCTAGAGGCGACGCATACTAAAGCCGAACCGATGCTGCTGCGCTTGTTCAAACGGCGCAAGAAGGCGAAAGCCCCATATGCGATTGAACAGAACCGTCTGACTGTCGCGGATGAAGAGGCGTTTCTGGCCAACCCCGTCAACATGCTTGGGATCATCGAAGAAGTGCTTCGGACGGGTACGTTGCTGCATCCAGATGCGATGCGCATGATTGCGGCGAACCTGCATTTGATCGACGATTCTGTCCGTAATGATCCTGCCGCGCGCAAACTATTCCTTGGGATCATGCTGAAACACGGCAACCCTGAACGCGGCTTGCGGCGGATGAATGAATTGGGGCTTCTGGCTGCGTTTATCCCCGAATTTGCGCCGATTGTGGCGATGATGCAGTTCAATATGTACCATCACTACACGGTCGACGAACATACGATCCAATGCATCAGCCATCTGTCACAGATCGAACGCGAAGAGCTGATAGAGGAATTGCCGATTGCGTCCGGCATTCTGCAGAAGGGTGTGAACCGCAAGGTGTTGTATGTCGCGTTGTTGCTGCATGACATCGGCAAAGGACAGCCAGAGGATCATTCGGTTTTGGGCGCGAAGATTGCGCGTGTCGTAGCTCCACGGTTGGGGTTGAACAAGAAAGAATGCGAACTGGTCGAATGGTTGATCCGCAATCATCTGCTCTTGTCCGATACGGCACAAAAACGCGATATTTCGGAACCACGCACCGTGACCGGTTTCGCCAAAGCGATGAAGACCGTTGAACGGCTTGATTTGCTGACTGTGCTGACGGTCTGCGACATTCGGGGCGTTGGGCCGGGCACATGGAACAACTGGAAAGCGGTGCTGATCCGTAACCTGTATGCCGCGACGCGCGATGCGTTAGACAACGGGCTGGAAGATCTGAACCGCGAAACCAGAGAAACCGAAGCAAAACGTGCGCTGCGCGGTGCTTTGACGGATTGGAAGCCAAAAGATCTAAAAGCAGAAGTTGGGCGTCATTATGGGCCGTATTGGCAAGGTTTGCCGGGTTCGACCCATGTGATTTTCGCGAACCTTTTGTCTGGAATTTCGGACGATAGTATCGCCGTTGATCTGATGCTTGACGAAGACCGCGACGCGACGCGCGTTTGCTTTGCCATGGTGGATCATCCGGGGTTATTTAGCCGGATGACTGGGGCGTTGGCGTTAGTTGGTGCGAACATCGTTGATGCACGCAGTTACACATCCAAAGACGGCTACGCGACGGCGGCGTTTTGGATACAGGACGCGGACGGCCATCCGTACGAAGCTGCCCGCCTGCCGCGTCTTCAACAGATGATCATCAAGACGTTGCATGGTGAAGTGGTCGCCCGCGACGCCCTGAAAGATCGTGATAAGATCAAAAAGCGTGAACGTGCGTTTAAGGTGCCCACTGTCATCACCTTTGATAACGCGGGTTCCGAAATTTACACAATTATCGAAGTGGACACCCGCGACCGGCCCGGCCTGCTATACGATCTGACCCGTACGCTGGCGAATAATCACGTTTATATTGCGTCTGCTGTCATCGCGACGTTTGGCGAACAGATCGTCGATACGTTCTATGTCAAAGACATGGTTGGTCTGAAATATCACAACGAAGCCAAGCGCCAAGCGCTGGAAGCGAAACTGCGTGAAGCCATTACACTGGGCGCGGAAAGGGCTGTGACGTGATACGGATTTTCGTGAAAATTCGGACGATTTTTCCGGAAATATCGGGGGCGCTTGCGTGAAACCTATTCGATTGATGGCTGGCTTCTTCACAGTCGGCCTTTGGACGTTGCTATCGCGGGTCTTGGGCTTTTCGCGCGACATCATGATGGCCGCGTTCTTGGGCACTGGCCCCGTTGCCGAAGCGTTCTTGATCGCGCTGTCCTTGCCGAATATGTTCCGCAGGTTTTTTGCCGAAGGTGCTTTCAACATGGCCTTTGTGCCGATGTTTTCTAAAAAGCTGGAAGCAGACGATGATCCCCTGACCTTTGCACAAGATGCATTCGCAGGGCTCGGGTTCATCCTGCTCATTTTCACCGGCATCGCTGTCGCGTTTATGCCTGCGCTTGTGACCTTGATGGCCGCAGGATTTCGCGGCGATGTCCGGTTTGAGCTCGCCGTTGCCTACGGACAAGTGGCGTTCCCGTATATTCTGTTCATATCGCTCGCCGCCCTTCTTTCAGGCGTCTTGAACGCGACGGGGCGCTTTGTTGCTGCGGCAGCGGCGCCTGTCCTGTTGAACATTTTCTTTGTCATCACAATGTTGGTGATGTGGGTGTTCGGCCCTGCGACCTTTACCGACGGGGCCTATCAATTCGATGCGACCGTGGGCTTTGGGCGCGCCTTGGCATGGGCTGTCCCATTTGCAGGAATCGCGCAGGTCGCATTGGTCTGGGTCGCCGCCAAGCGTGCAGGTTTCCCTATGGCGCTACGGATGCCGCGCCTGACGCCTGACCTGAAACGGCTTGCGATTATTGCGGTGCCAGCGGTGCTGGCGGGCGGCGTACTGCAGATCAATCTGCTCGTGGGGCGTCAGGTGGCAAGCACCTTTGACGGCGCGATTGCGTGGCTCAGCTATGCGGATCGGTTGTACCAGCTGCCGCTGGGTGTGATTGCGATCGCGATTGGGGTCGTGCTGTTGCCTGATTTGTCCCGCCGCTTGCAAGCGGGTGACGAAGCCGGTGGGCAAGATGCCTTTAACCGCGCGTCTGAGATTGCGTTGGCATTAACTATTCCTGCAGCCATCGCGCTGATCGTCATCCCGATCCCATTAGTATCGGTCCTGTTCGAACGCGGCGCGTTTACCCAAAGCGACACGGCTGCGACTGCCTTGGCCGTTGCTATCTACGGTCTCGGGTTGCCTGCATTCGTACTGCAGAAGGCCCTGCAGCCGTTGTTCTACGCGCGTGGCGACACGAAGCGGCCGTTCTACTATGCTCTTGTCGCAATGGTCCTGAACGCTGTGCTTGCGTATGGATTGCGCGACTATATCGGATTTATCGCGGCAGCCGTCGGTACGTCACTGACAAGCTGGGCGATGGTTGGGCAGCTGTGGTGGGGGGCACGCGGGATGGGCAAATCTGCGCAATTCGATGCGCGTTTCAAACGGCGCATTTGGCGGATTATCGTAGCCGCGTGTTTGATGGGCGTCGTCCTGTTTGGCGTCGCTTGGGCTTTGCAGCCTTTGTTGGCTGCGGGTGGATTGCGCATGATCGGGTTGTTGATCCTCGTCGTCGCGGGGATCGTGAGCTATTTCGCAATTGGGCAGATCATTGGTGCGTTCAGGCTTGCTGAATTCAAGGCAGCGATGCGTCGCTCCAAGTAGAACCTAATTGTCGGCCCTGTTCACGCCACCCGGTGTAGGTTGCGGCAATGTTTGCAGGGTCGGCGGCAAGGCCAGTTCTTTTGCGATCTCTAGATTATTTTCAACAGAGGTGATCGTGACCGCCCCGAAATCGCGGATCGGAGTCGCAGGACCGCTTGAACATGCGGCAAGTGCCAAAAGTGTGACGCTTGCCAGTATAATTGCACGCATTGCCGTTCCTTAAGTCTTTGGTGATGCGTGTTTAGCGCAGGAAT
This sequence comes from Rhodobacteraceae bacterium S2214, assembly GCA_025141675.1. Lineage (NCBI taxonomy): Bacteria > Pseudomonadati > Pseudomonadota > Alphaproteobacteria > Rhodobacterales > Paracoccaceae > Rhodobacteraceae bacterium S2214. The sequence continues at coordinate 3,499,439 of CP081161.1, read as the reverse complement.
GCGCCCGCGTCACGATCTCTTTGTGCCGCGTTTTTTGGACGGCTTAGAACCGCCGTCTTCTGATAGGAATGCGAGGCCAATTGCACCAGCAAAGATCGCGATGTCTGCGACGTTAAATGCATAGGGGTTGTCGATGCCACAGCAAGACATGTTCAGGAAGTCGGCGACCGCCCCATAGATAACCCGATCAACGACGTTACCAATGGCCCCGCCGATCAACAGACCAGCCGCGATCATCATGTTGCGTGTTCCACCTGCACGCCAGAGCCAAACGATGACGCCGACGGAAATCGCAAGTGCGACCCCGATCAACACCCAACGCATGTCGTACCCCGCGCCAAGGCCAAAATTGACCCCACGGTTCCACGCCATGCGGTATTCAAGAAATGGTGGAAAGACGGTGATGCGCCCACCTGGTGCATTGATCAGGCCAAGCCAATGTACGACGTAATATTTCGTCACTTGGTCAATCAGGAAGACCCAGAAAGCTGTCCAAAAAAGCGGGCGCATACGATTTATCCTCAGTGCCGGAAGTGGCGTGTGCCGGTGAAGACCATGGCGATACCCGCCTCGTCTGCGGCTTTGATCACTTCGTCATCGCGCATAGACCCGCCAGGCTGGATGACACAGGTCGCCCCTGCTGCGGCGGCTTCCATCAGGCCATCCGCGAACGGGAAGAACGCGTCAGATGCGACAGCAGAACCGATAGTCAGCGGCTGTGACAGACCCATGGCGTCGGCCATACGTTCCGCTTTCTTCGCAGCGATCAAGGCACTGTCGAGACGTGACATCTGGCCCGCGCCAACACCAACCGTTGCGCCGTCTTTGACGTAGACGATGGCGTTGGATTTGGTGTGTTTCGCGACTTTCCAAGCGAACAGCAGGTCTTTGAGTTGATCGTCGGTCGGTTCAACCTTCGTCACAACCTTCAGGTCTTCGATCCGAAGATCGTCTGTGTCTTTGTCCTGCACCAACATGCCACCCGCGACCTGACGGTAGGCCAATGACTGTTCCTGTGGGTCTGGCAGGCCGTCAGTGGTAAGAAGGCGCAGGTTCTTCTTGGTCGCGAAGATCGCCTTGGCTGCATCGGATGCACCGGGCGCAATCACAACTTCGGTAAAGATTTCGACGATGGCTTTGGCCGTGTCTTCATCAAGCGGTTGGTTCAGCGCGACAATGCCGCCAAACGCAGAGGTGCGGTCGCAGTCGAACGCCTTTGTGTACGCCTCGAGCATTGTCGCACCTTGGCCAACGCCACATGGGTTCGCGTGTTTGATGATCGCAACGGCAGGACCATGGGCCGGATCAAATTCCGCGACTAGCTCAAACGCAGCGTCGGTGTCGTTGATGTTGTTGTAAGACAGCTCTTTGCCCTGATGCTGCTGGGCTGTTGCCACACCCGGACGGTTGGTTCCGTCAGTGTAGAACGCGGCGGACTGGTGGCTGTTTTCACCGTAGCGCATTGTTTGGACGAATGTGCCAGTGAAGGACCGCCGGCGCGGTTCATTGTTGCCAATCGCGCTTGCCATCCATGTGCTGACAGCGGTGTCGTAAGCAGCGGTGCGGCCGTAAGCGATCTGCGCTTGGCGCTGGCGGAATGCGTAAGTGGTCTGGCCGTCGTTCGCGTCGAGTTCAGCACGCAGCGCGGCGTAATCTTCGACGTCCGTCACAACCGTTACAAAAGCGTGGTTCTTGGCGGATGACCGGATCATCGCAGGACCGCCGATATCGATGTTTTCGATGCAAGTGTCGTAATCAGAGCCTTTGGCGACGGCATCTTCAAACGGATACAGGTTGACAACAAGCAGATCGATTGGGCCGATGTTGTGTTCGTCCATCGCTGCGACGTGACCTTCCAGATCGCGCCGTGCGAGCAGCCCGCCATGCACAACCGGGTGCAGCGTCTTCACGCGCCCGTCCATCATTTCGGGAAAGCCTGTGACGTCAGCCACGTCTTTCACGTCCAGCCCCGCATCGCGCAGCGCCTTGGCAGAGCCGCCCGTGGAGAGCAGTTCAACCCCACGCTTGGCAAGATCTTGGCCCAATTCAATCAGGCCAGTTTTATCAGATACAGAAAGAAGCGCGCGGCGCAGTGGTGCGAGATCGGTCATCAGTGTCCCCGTGATGTGTCATCGTAACCGCCCACCGGGTCATTTGGGGTCAGATCACGCACCGCATCGGGCGTGTCTTGTGCTTTGGCCAACGACCAGCGGACGCGCGTCGCATATGCCATTGCGGCGCTGGTTAAAACCACCTGTTGGCTTGCGCGGGGCTTTAATCTGCCATTTTCCAAATAAACTGACGGTTCAAGGCTCAATCTTGCCTGTCCATCGTGCCTGAATATCCAAACTTCACCGGATTTCAGGATTAACGACACGGCGCCACCGCCCAAATCGACGGTCGCGTTGACGTCGGGGTGCAGGTGAAAGCGGATGGTGTAGGGCACGCCGGGACTGGTCCGCGATTGCAGCGCGTCAAAACGGCTTTCGTCGTTTGGCCCCAGTGTGGTTAGCAAATCTTCGCCCACGATCCCGCGACCATCAATGGCGATGTCGATCGTGCGGGCGTGCGTCAGGCCATGTGTGTGGCGGTAACCATCATGGGACAGCTCGATCCGTTTCCCATCATCGAGGTTCGAAAATTCGCATTGCACCAGCTGCGGAACATCGAGCAAAAGTTCGGTCGCGCGGCTGCCTTTGACAGGTGGGGCGAGGCGGGATGATGAATACCCGTTAATCCAAAGCGTTGAATGGGACGGTGTGGCGCGGCCTGCCCTGCGCCAATCTTCGCCAAAACTGCGGCCTGATCCGCATGTCACGATGATCGGGCGGCGACCTGATGTGACTTCGAATGCCAGCGTGCTGGCGTGGGCGTCGCTGGACGCAGGACCGACGGGTGGCGCATCCGCATCGACGATCATCGAAGTCCGGCCTGCGGTAATGCGGGCAAAACCCATATGCAGGTCCCGCTGTTCCGTCGGGGTCACCCGTACGAGCGAATCGGCCAGAGCATGATCAAGGCGGCCATCAATGCCACGCCCGCCGCCATGGAATCGGGCAAGGCTACCGTCCGCATGTCGCAAAGCACGCAGCGTGGGCGCAATCCGTTCTAGCGCGTCGGTGAATTGCCGCGGTGGCGTTTGGCCCACATTTGTTAACGCCTGCGTGGCCCATGTGATGAGTGTGAAAACCTCGAGCAAATGTTCGGGATTTCGCGTAGGTATCCCGCCCATTGCGTCGACCTGCGTATCACAGTCTTCGGCTAGTGCTTTGATCGCAGGTGGCGCGAATTTCTCCATCCCTTCAAGGGCCAGCCCTGCGTAAATGATGCCTGTCAGCGCTTCGAAACGCGCCAAACCCGGTTCAGCGGTGCGCCAGCGTTTTGCCAAGAACAGGGTTTGTTGGCCCAGCGACCGAAAGAACGTGTCGGACTTGGCTTTGTCCTGACCGCGCAAAAGGAACAGGCCGTGGTTGATCCAGCGGATCAGCCGCCGACCTGTCAAATCCGGTGTCCAACCCGGGCCGGTACCATTCCCGAACCGGACGATCCATTCCGACACCCATGCTTGCGCTCGTTCGCGGGCACGCATGTCGCCGACAGCGGCCAGATCATCAAGCCATGCGCAGCCCTGAATTTCTTCGGCCACGCGCATGTTGTCGATGCCAATGTCCCAGATCAACGCGTTGGGTGCTTGGGCGAACGATCCGGCAAACAGAAAATTGCCGCTGATCAGCTGACGACCGCGGGCAAAGTGGCCAATCGTCTTGGGCTCCGGTTGTGACACGAAACCGGTCGCCGGACGTGCGCGGGCGGACCGCCGCGCATGGTAGCGATGCATAAATTCGGTGCGTCGGGCACGCCATGTTTGTGCCTGTTCCACTGGGGGCTGCCTGCTTTGATTTTTGTTGTTGGCCAAACGTTAACCTGACGCGGGGTTTGAGTCACGAAAACTTCGTGGGCAACGGCGACTGAGCTGGAATGGGAAAGAGCTGAATCGCGAATAGGGCGCGTGTCCATCAAGCGGGCACGCGGTCGTGTATCAGCGTCAGATAGCCAAAAGCGATCGAATCTTAACGGGCAGGACCCGATGGAATCGCATAATTAGCGGCGGAAAAGCGCAACAAATCGTTGTCAGCCCGACCAGCCACATAGCTATCAGGCGTCGCAGCGCAAGCGCTCAGCAAACTCGCTGAGACTAACGCCAGCATGGTTAGCAAGCGTGTCATGAAACTACTCCTCATTTCCCACATCTTACGTGTGGTGAGGTTAATATAGTCTTTTCGACGGCGTCTGTTGAGTCTGCAATTTTAACCAAATCGTTCCAGTGTCATTTCTGCATAGTGGCCACGATAGCGCCTCAACCTTTAAGAATTTGTCACCACGTCGGTTTTAGCACTTTCAAGGTCGGATGGTTCTGTCTTGCCAGCGTCGATTGCGACACATTGGGCGAAAGTACATTCTGCGGAGCATCGCCATGAAAACTACTGTCAAAGCCTTGGTTGTTGGGGGCGGTGCAGTCGGCACATCAATTGCCTATCACCTTGCGAAAGCGGGTTGGGATGATGTGATGTTGTTGGAACGGGATGAACTGACATCCGGTTCAACATGGCATGCAGCGGGTTTGCTACCGCTGTTTAACATGTCCTATGCGACCACACACATTCACAAATATTCCGTCGACTTTTACAAAGAACTGGAGGCCGAGACAGGGCTGAACGCCGGTTTTGCAGTCGTTGGCAACCTTCGCATGGCGCAGACGCAGGAACGCATGGACGAATACATGCTTTATGCGTCGACGGCTGAAACTTGCGATGTGCCATACGAATGGATGACACCCGATCAGATCAAGGCGAAATGGCCGCTGATCAAGACCGACGATCTGAAAGGTGCGCTTTACCACAACACCGACGGCTACATTAATCCGGCCGATGTGACCCAAGCGATGGCCAAGGGTGCCCGCCAACGTGGCGTAACGATTGAACGCAAATGGCAGGCCGATGCGTTTCACTGGAACGGCAATGCGTGGGAAGTCACCTGCACGAAGATGGTTGAAAAGGGTGGTAACCTGATCCCGTCAGACGAACAGGTTGTGATCACGGCGGAACATGTCGTCACCGCGTCGGGCAATCACGCACAGACCACGGCGAATAAACTCGGCATCAAAATCCCTGCGATCCCCGTTGAGCACCAGTTCATCGTGATGGATCAGGACCCCGATCTCGTGAAATTCCGTGCCGAAGGGAACGTTGAACATCCCGTGATCCGCGACGCTGACGCGCAATCCTATGTCCGCGAAGAACGCGGCGGCTGGATTTTGGGCGTCTACGAGAAAAACGCGCCTGCCGTGTTTGAATACGGCGTGCCCGATGCGTTCCGCGCTGATCTTTTCCCGCTCGATCTGGAGCGGATCGAGGATCAATATATGGCCATGATCCACCGCATCCCGTCATGCGAGGAAAGCGGTCTGAAGGATGATTTTAACGGCCCGATTTGCTACACCCCTGACGGTAATCCGCTGGTTGGACCAGCCCCCGGTTTGCACAATATGTGGCTTGCCGAAGGGTTTTCCTTTGGCATCACCGCAGCCGGCGGCACGGGGTATTACCTCGCTCAAATGATGGTCGACGGCGAGGCCGAGATCGACATGGCGTCACTTGATCCCAAACGCTACGGCGATTGGATGACGACGGAATTCGCGGCGCGCAAGAACGAAGAATGCTACGACCACGTCTACATCCTGCACCATCCTGATGAAGAACGGCCTGCCTGCCGCCCGCTGCGCACATCACCCGCCTATGACCGCCAAGCAGCACGCGGCGCGCAATTCGGGTTCGTGAACGGGTGGGAACGGCCAAACTACTTTGCGCCACTGGGGTTCAACGACCACGACGCGCGGTCCTTCCGGCGTGGCGATTGGTGGCAATACGCGGTGGAAGAGGCGAAAGCGATCCGTGAAGGAGTCGGCCTGATTGATGCAACAGCCTTTACTAAACACCGGATTTCCGGGCAGGGGGCTGCAGCGTTCCTTGATTGGTTTACCACTAACAAACTGCCGAAAGTGGGCCGGATCAACCTGACATACGCGCTGACATCGCACGGCACAACGCGGACAGAATACACCATCGTGCGCATTGCGGAGGATGATTTTTATCTTGTCTCCGCAGGGGCTTGGCACGCTTACGACCAGGATTATCTCTACAAAGCGATCATGGAGAAAGAGCCGGAATTTGGCCGCATCAATGAAGAGGACGTGACGACGAAATACGGCGTCTTTGCCATCGCAGGGCCAAAATCGCGGGACGTGCTGCTGGACGTAATCAAAGACGCAGAACCGGAAACAGCACTGTCCAACAAACGTTTCCCATGGCTGTCATCCAAAAAGATCGAATTGGGTATGTGTCCGGTGAACGCGATCCGCGTGGCTTATACAGGCGAACTCGGTTGGGAATTGCACCACCCGATCGAAATGCAGAACTACTTGTTCGATTTGCTCGAAAAAGCGGGTGAAAAGCACGGCATGAAGCTGGTCGGGGCGCGGGCGCAAAACTGGTTGCGTCAGGAAAAATCGTATCGCGCTTTTGGCAACGAACTGGGCCGCGATGCGACTCCGGCAGAGGCGGATTTGCCGCGTTTCATTGATCTGAACAAAGATTTTTATGGCAAAGACGCCATGGTCGAAAAAGGCATCCGGTCCAAATGTGTGACACTGCTGATCGACGGGCCGGATGACGCGGATCCGTGGGGGCGCGAGGCGCTTTATGCACAAGACGGCACGCGCGTCGGGCGTTTGACGTCGGGCGGTTATTCAGTCGCTTTCGAAAAGTCCATCGGCCTTGGCTACGTCCGCCCTGAACTGGCAGAGGTCGGGACGACGCTGAAGGTGCGGATGCTCAATGAACTTTGGGACGCAACAATTGTCGAAGACAGTCCTTATGACCCAAAAAACGCTAAAATCCGGGTGGATGGTTAAAGCTGGCCACGCCATCTGGCTTCTTTGGGTCCTTCCAAATCCCCGCCGGAGGCTCCCGCAGGTGCACACAGGTGCTACTCTGCGGGGGCGAGCACCTTTTGCATCACGCCATCTTGGGCAAATGCGTCGTTCAACCCACTCGCCGCCATGCGTTCGGTCCCGATCCGGATCATGCCGCAGGAATTGGACAGGCCCAACACAACATTGCTGGAAAGCGCAGCAGGCATTTGGGTGGTCATGTCGGTGAAATTGACGATTTCGGCGTCAGCGAATTCTTCTAGGGCCGCCAGATAATCCGCAACTGCGGTTGTGCCACCATCGGTGTCGAGGCCGTCCAAGACACACTGCCCCGCGTCCCGAAATTCGGCGTCCCACGACATATCAGGACGCACGTCTTCCAATGACGGAACCCGTGACACATAGAAATCCAACAAGTTGTTGGTCATCTTTTCTGTGCCAGATTCCAACCTTGCCAACGCATTTGCATGTCCATCTGCGAATGCAAAACCGGGAACTGCAGTGAACAGTGCAGAGATAATAAGGGCGCGCATGTCAAAATCCTTTGGGGTCAATCAAAGGTCACTATCAGCATAGGCAGGCCTGCGGACAAGTCGGTGGTGTGATTTTTCTGACTGTAGGTTGATCAGCGTTCTTTGAAATCGATCGCTTTGACTTCACCGTCGTGCAACAGGATTTCGACCCAACGGGGATGCGCGCCGAACTTTTCATAGGCCGTTACAAAGGTTGTGTCGGCGGCAAGTGTATCTATGCGTGCGCCACACGGCGTGCCGTGGCTAACACGACAAACAGACGCTTTGATCGCTTCGTATGCGTTGTCTGTTGCGCTGTAAGGCACGTTCCGGTTCGTGGGTAGATAACGCACAACTTCATGTGTTCCGACATCGCCGGTTAGACTTAGCGCTGCTGAAAACTGACGGGCGCATCCGTCATCAAATCCCGTGATGTAATGCGCCCGCATAGATGTGCCATTTGTGCCGGAATCGTAGATTTTGTAGCCGCTGATGTTGGCGACTTCGGTACCAAGACCGCCACGGGGGGCATCACACACCGTCGCAATTTCGCCGTAAGCCACGCTTTCGCCGAACGGGATGATTTGCGCATCAGGGCCAGTGCGCGGCGCAGGAGCGCGATTTGTGCTTCCGCCATTGCCGCTGAAGAGCCCCGATAGGAAACCACCGCCTTGCGTCTCAGCTGGCGTAGCCGCCAGCGCTAGTGCCGCGGCGACGGCGTCTTCTTGTGACGTGCCTTCAGGAAGCGCAACGTCGCTAAGACTTTCGATGCTAGGTTCTGCTGGGGCAGGTTTGCTTGCCGGTACGCCTGAACAGCCCGCTACAAACGCACAAGTGCCTAGAATTGCTGCAAATCGCAGGTGCATGCCCAAAATCCCCATTTGTCCCAGCGCTGTCTTTACGCGATTTAGCGGGCACCTGTCTATCTAGCTGTTTGGATAAGGCAAAAACGTGCCGTCACACTTCTTCGACTTCGATCACACCGTTCAGTGACCGCAGCGCACCCTTGATTTGCGGGTTCACTGGGAAATTTTGACCAAGATCGATCTCGACTTCTCCCGGCAAATCTGCGCCCATCAGACAGAAATAGACTGGTCCGCGTCCGCCTTTCACACCGTCACGGCTGGCGTTTTCGAGGATCGTTGCAACCGATGGAATGGCATCAGGTGCATCAAGGAAAACCCGCAACCCGCTACTGCCCGCATCCGCCACCGCGTTGTCGATGGGGGCGACGGACCGGCCGAGCAATTTCAGCTGATCGGATTCCATTGTCGCCTCTGCCTGAATGACGACCTGCGACCCTGTTTCGAGATGTTCGCGGGCAGTTTCCAACGTGTCCGAGAAGATCGTGATCTCGTATTGCCCTGTCGGATCGGACAGTTGCGCAAATGCAAAACGGTTGCCGCGTGCCGATTTGCGTTCCTGCCGCCCTGACACGGTACCGGCCATTTTGACGATGCACGCGCCGCGTTCTGCCTTGGCTGTGACTTCGTCCAATGTCAGCACGCCTTTGCGTTTCAGCGCAGCCATGTAGTCATCAAGCGGGTGGCCGGACAGATAGAAACCGATGGCCTTGAATTCTTCAGCCAGCCGTTCTGCGGGCAACCAATCGTCGCCGCTTGCGATGCGGGGTTCGGGCAGGTCGTCGCCAGCTTCGCCGAACAAGGACACTTGGTTCGACGTCTTTTGTTCGTGGATCGCAGCGGAATAGGCCACAAGCGGATCGAGCGACCGGAACACGCGTTGGCGATTGCCGTCCAAAACGTCGAATGCACCTGCACGGGCGAGCATTTCAAGCGGACGCTTGCCGACCCGTTTCAGATCAACGCGCCGCGCGAAATCGAACAGATTCACAAATTCGCGTCCGTCGCGGCCATCCACGATCAGCTTCATCGCCTCCACACCGACGTTTTTCAACGCGCCCAGCCCGTAGACCAGTTTCTGATCACGCACGTCGAACGTCGCCTCTGACCGGTTCACGCAGGGCGGGATGTAGTCGATCGACAGGCCTTTTTTGACCTCTTGGAAATAGACCGCCAGCTTGTCAGTCAGGTGGATATCGCAGTTCATGACCCCCGCCATGAATTCGACTGGGTGGTTCGCTTTCAGCCATGCTGTTTGGTAGCTGACCACCGCATAGGCCGCCGCGTGCGATTTGTTGAAGCCGTAGTTCGCGAACTTTTCGAGAAGGTCGAAAACCTCAGAGGCTTTCTTTTTGTCGACGCCGTTTTCCATCGCCCCTTTTTCGAACTTGGGACGTTCTTTGGCCATTTCTTCGGCGATTTTCTTACCCATCGCACGGCGCAGAAGGTCAGCGCCGCCAAGCGAATAGCCCGCCATGACCTGCGCGATCTGCATCACCTGTTCTTGGTAAACGATGATGCCTTGGGTTTCGGCGAGCAGATAGTCGATGGATTCGTGAACGGATTCGATCTCCTTCTGCCCGTTCTTGACCTCGCAATAGGTTGGGATGTTCTCCATCGGGCCGGGCCGGTAGAGCGCCACGAGCGCCACGATGTCTTCGATACAGTTGGGCTTCATGCGCTTGAGCGCGTCCATCATGCCGCTGGATTCCACCTGAAACACGGCGACGGTTTTGGCGGATGAATACAGCGCGTAGGATTTTTCGTCATCGAGCGGGATGGTCCCGATGTCGTTGATCAGGCCTTCCGGTGGCTGGAACAGTTCGTCTCCGCCCGCATTCACATGCAGCGGACGCCCTGATTTTACCACAAGGTTCACAGCGTTCTGAATGACGGTCAGGGTTTTCAGGCCCAAGAAGTCGAACTTCACCAGACCCGCTTGTTCCACCCATTTCATGTTGAACTGGGTCGCAGGCATGTCGGATCGTGGATCTTGGTACAGCGGCACCAATTCATCGAGCGGACGGTCGCCGATCACAACACCCGCCGCGTGGGTGGATGCGTTCCGCAGCAGGCCTTCGACCTGTTGGGCGTAGGTCAGCAGACGGTCGACGACTTCTTCGTTGTTGGCCTCTTCGCGCAGACGCGGTTCATCGGCGAGCGCCTTTTCAATCGATACCGGTTTGACGCCCTCAACGGGGATCATTTTCGACAGGCGATCCACCTGACCATAAGGCATCTGCAATACGCGCCCCACGTCACGCACTGCGGCTTTGGACAGCAGCGCACCAAAGGTGATGATCTGCCCCACTTTGTCGCGCCCGTATTTTTCCTGCACGAAACGAATGACTTCTTCACGACGGTCCATGCAAAAGTCGATATCGAAGTCGGGCATGGAAACCCGTTCGGGGTTCAAGAACCGCTCGAACAGCAGCGAATAGCGTAGCGGATCAAGGTCGGTGATCAGTAGCGCATAGGCCACGAGCGACCCCGCACCGGACCCTCGGCCCGGACCCACGGGGATACCTTGATCCTTCGCCCATTTGATAAAGTCGGCAACGATCAGGAAATAGCCGGGGAACCCCATGCCCTCAATAATGCCGAGTTCGAATTCGAGCCGGTCTTCGTATTCTTTAACCTCTGCGGCATGCGGGATCACGGCGAGGCGGGCTTTCAGACCTTCCTGTGCCTGACGGCGCAATTCCGCGACCTCGTCGTCAGCAAATTTCGGCAGGATCGGGTCACGTTTGTACGTCTTGAAGGCGCAGCGTTTGGCGATCTCGATTGTGTTCTCAATCGCCTCAGGGAGGTCGGCAAACAGCGTGACCATTTCCTGCGGTGTTTTCATGTAATGCTGCGGGGTCAGCCTACGACGGTCTTCCTGTTGGTCAACATAGGCGCCTTCCGAGATACAGATCAGCGCGTCATGCGCTTCGTACAGTTCGGATTTCGGGAAATAGACATCGTTGGTGGCGACCAGCGGAATGCCTTTGGCATAAGCCATTTCTACATGCCCGCGCTCCGATTGCTTTTCCGCGTCGGTCAGCCCGTTTTCACCGGGATGCCGTTGCAGTTCGACATAAAGGTTATCGCCGTAGATGTCCTGAAACTGGTCCATTAACAACTCGGCCTTAGGCCGCTGACCCTGTCGCAACAGCCGTCCGAACGGACCGTCAGGGCCGCCGGTCAGACAGATCAAACCGTCGCTGAATTCCGCCAATTCTTGCACATCGACCTGTGGGACTTCGTTGCCTTGATCAAGGTAGGCGCATGAATTGATTTTCATCAGGTTCATGTAACCCGCTTCTGATTTGGCCAGCAGCACGATGGGCGCGGGGGCTTCCGGTTTTTTGCCGGGATCGGGTTTTGTGTAGCGAATATCGACCTGACAGCCGACGATAGGCTGAATGCCTGCTTTCGACGCGTATTCGGAAAACTCCAATGCCGCGAACATATTGTTCGAATCGGTGACCGCGACTGCCGGCATATCCATGCCAGCGGCGAGGCCGATCAGTTTCTTAACCGGAACGGCCCCTTCTAGAAGGGAATATTCGGTATGCAGGCGAAGGTGAATAAAGCGGGGATCAGACATGGACTGATCCTATGCCGCGTGGTCGGCAGGGGGAAGGTATGAAACGCAATTGACCATGCGTTCGCAGCGGGAAATAACCGATGCATGGGCTCACATCTGAATGAATTCTTCGCGGCATTGTCCGACCCGACCCGTCGTGCTGTGCTGGAACGGCTTGTGCGTGGGCCCGCAACCGTCAGTGATCTTGCAGCACCACATGATATGGCCTTGCCGACTTTTATGCGGCATTTGGGTGTGTTGGAACGCGCGGGTCTTGTTCGGTCGATCAAGAAAGGACGCGTGCGGACCTGTCACCTTGAACCTGCCCCCTTGCTGGAAGCGCAGGGTTGGCTTGCTTGGCAGCGAACCGTGTGGGAAGGCCAAATCGATGACTAAATGTACATAGTCTGATTGATTTTTGGGCATTTGCCCGTGAAATTCGCATTTAACCTGTGGTCAGTCCCGCGTTTGTCCTTGCCAAACGTCGATATGCGGGCTTTGATCGGTCCAACCCAAGGGGGCAGACGCGTCTACGCCGCATCGACGCTGTGCCAGATCCTACGATGACTTTGGTAAGGCGGCAGGTTTTACATCATGAAAGTTGCGTTTTCTCTGAACGGAGAAGCGATCAGCGTTGAGGCCGCGCCGACGGTCACACTGCTGGATTGGCTGCGCGAGGACCAAGGTCTTTGTGGCACCAAAGAGGGCTGCAATGAAGGCGACTGTGGCGCTTGCACTGTTATGGTCACGGATGCGGATGGCGCACGGGCGCTCAACGCTTGCATCCTGTTTATGCCGCAGTTGGACGGCAAAGCAGTCCGCACGGTGGAAGGATTGGCGAGCCCCGATGGTGAATTGCATCCTGTTCAACAGGCGATGGTTGATCACAACGGATCGCAATGCGGGTTTTGTACACCCGGTTTTGTGATGAGCATGGCAACCGCCCATCGCAATGGTCGCGCGGATCATGATGATCAGCTCGCGGGTAATTTGTGTCGTTGTACGGGCTACGCCCCGATCATTCGCGCGGCGAAAGCGGCAGCGGAGCAGCCTGTTCCCGTTTGGGTCAAAGACACGGCTGATAACACGGCGAAAGCGCCTGACATCAGCTTGAACGATTTCGCGGCATGGTACGCGGATAACCCAGATGCGACGCTGGTCGCCGGTGCAACGGATGTAGGGTTGTGGGTGACAAAGCAGCTGCGTGAACTGGAAAAGGTCGGTTTTATCGGGCGTTGTCCGGAACTGCGCCAGATCACACGCCACGCCGACCGCGTGACCTTTGGTGCGGGCGTCACGATGACGGATGTGCTGGAAACGATCCGCGATGATTACCCGTCCTACGCTGAAATGATCCGTCGCTACGGATCGGTTCAAGTTCGTAATGCGGCGACGATTGGTGGCAACATCGCGAACGGGTCTCCGATTGGCGATAACCCACCTGCGTTGATCGCACTGGGGGCAACGCTTCACCTGCAATTGCGGGACGTGCCCCGTGACCTGCCGATTGAGGACTTCTTTATCGATTATGGTAAGCAAGATCGCGCGGCGGGCGAACTTGTCACAGGTGTGACACTGCCGTTGGGCGAAGATGCGTTGCGCTGCTACAAGCTGTCGAAACGGTTCGATCAGGATATCTCTGCGGTGTGTGGTGCGTTCAACATCGTCGTCAAAGATGGCGTAGTCGCATCAGCGCGGATCGCCTTTGGGGGCATGGCGGGCACTCCGAAACGAGCCGCGATGGTTGAAGCGGCGTTAGTGAACCAGCCATGGAGCGCGGATACCGTGGAAGCCGCTGCCGCAAAATTCGGAGAAGACTACACCCCGATGACGGACATGCGTGCCTCTGCCGACTATCGCTTGACCGCTGCGCAAAACATGCTGCGTCGCTACTTTGCAGAGACCACTGGCGCCGCCACCAATGTGTTGGAGGTCCAGCCATGAGCGTTGCAAAATCACTGCCCCATGACGCGGCCAAACTGCATGTGACCGGGGCCGCCCGTTACATCGACGATATTCCCACCCCTACAGGGACGCTGCATCTGGCGTTTGGCATGTCTGATGTGGCTTGCGGGACAATCACCGACCTGAATCTAGACAAAGTGCGCGCAGCGGAAGGTGTCGTAGCTGTCCTTACTGCCGATGATCTGCCTTTTGCGAACGATGTGTCCCCATCGGCACATGACGAACCGCTGCTGGCGACTGACGAGGTGCATTACCTTGGTCAGCCTATATTTATGGTCGTGGCCAAATCGCACCTTTTGGCACGTAAAGCGGCGCGTCTTGGTGATGTGGCGATCGACGCGGGCACACCGATTTTGACGATTGAAGACGCACAGGCCGCCGATAGCCGGTTCGAGGATGGTCCGCGTATCTGGCGCAAAGGCGATGTTGATGCTGCTCTGACCGCGGCGACCCACCGTGTGCAAGGCACAATCGACATGGGTGGGCAGGAACATTTCTATCTTGAAGGCCAAGCCGCACTTGCTTTGCCGCAAGACGATAGCGAAATGGTTGTCCATTCTTCCACGCAGCACCCGACTGAAATCCAGCATAAGGTCGCTGAAGCGCTGGGCGTTTCTATGCATGATGTCCGGTGCGAAGTCCGCCGTATGGGCGGTGGTTTTGGCGGCAAGGAAAGTCAGGGCAATGCGTTGGCTGTGGGCTGTGCTGTTGCCGCGCGGCTGACCGGTAAGCCTTGCAAAATGCGGTACGACCGCGACGACGACATGATGATCACCGGTAAACGGCATGACTTTCGGATTGATTACGATGCGGGATTTGATGCTGACGGACGGTTAACGGGCGTTGATTTTACGCAGGCCACGCGGTGTGGCTGGGCGCTTGATCTGTCAATTCCTGTGGCCGACCGTGCGATGTTGCATGCCGATAATGCTTACCACCTGCCTGCCGCGCGGATCACGTCGCACCGCTATAAAACCAACACCCAATCTGCGACAGCCTATCGCGGGTTTGGCGGCCCGCAAGGTGTGTTGGGGATTGAACGGGTGATGGATCATATTGCCGATACACTTGACCTTGATCCTGTGATCGTGCGCCAGCGGAATTATTATGCCGAGATGGCGCAGAATGTGCCTGCGGCACATGGGGGGCTGTCTGCCTCCAGCACCCCCGAGGATATTTCCGACCAAAAGAAGGGGCGCGGTGTGCCATTTGGTGGCGCACATTCCCCGAAACCTGTCTTGCAGACTACGCCCTACGGCATGGAGGTGAAGGATTTCATTCTGCATGGGATGACGGATGCATTGTTGGAAAGCGCAGACTATGCGGCGCGGCGTGCCGCGATTGATCAATTCAATGCTGAGAACAGTGTTCTAAAGCGTGGCATTGCCTTTTCACCGGTGAAATTCGGAATTTCCTTTACCCTGACCCACCTCAACCAAGCCGGTGCGCTGGTGCATGTGTATCAAGACGGGTCGATCCGGATGAACCATGGTGGCACCGAGATGGGGCAGGGGCTTTTTCAAAAAGTGGCTCAAGTTGCCGCGTCCCGCTTTGGCGTCGATGTGGATGTCGTGAAGATCACGGCGACGGATACGGGGAAGGTTCCAAATACCTCCGCGACTGCCGCGTCATCTGGGACCGATCTGAACGGGATGGCTGTGCAGATTGCCTGTGATACGATCCGTGACCGAATTGCTGACTGTGTGGCTGGGGTGCATGGGGTTGAGGTCGCAGATGTCGTGTTTGCAGATGGTCAGGTGCGTGCGGGCGATGTGGTCATGACCTTCGCCGAAGCTGCGACGCTGGCCTATACCAACCGCGTCAGCCTGTCTGCGACAGGGTATTACAAAACGCCGGAACTGGAATGGGACCGGATCAAGGGCCAAGGGCGGCCGTTCTTCTACTTTGCGCATGGCTGTGCCGTGACCGAGGTCGTCATCGACACGCTGACAGGCGAAAACCGGATTCTGCGGGCCGATGTGCTGCATGATGCGGGCGCGTCGCTGAACCCTGATTTGGACATTGGACAGGTGGAAGGCGGTTATGTGCAAGGGGCCGGGTGGCTGACGACGGAAGAGCTTGTTTGGGACGGTAAGGGCCGGCTGCGCACCCATGCGCCTGCGACCTACAAAATACCGGCCTGTTCGGATCGCCCTGATATTTTCAACGTCGCACTTTGGGACCAACCGAACCCTGCGCAAACCGTGTATCGGTCAAAAGCCGTGGGTGAACCGCCATTTATGTTAGGGATTTCTGCGTTCTTGGCGCTGTCTAACGCTGTGTCTGCCTGTGGTGATGCCTATCCCGCATTGGATGCGCCTGCGACGGCAGAAACCGTCTTGGCGGCTGTGAACCGTGTGCGCAATGGCTGATCGCGATCAAATCACCGTCAGTGTTGTGCGGGTCCAAGGGTCCGCACCACGCGATGTGGGCACGATGATGCGTGTTTATGCGCAGGGCCAAGACGGCACGATTGGTGGCGGTGCGCTAGAATATGAAGCGGCCACGATCGCGCGCGATATGTTGGCGGGCGACGCGCAACATATGCAGCGGGTGATGCCGTTGGGGCCTGATCTGGGGCAATGTTGTGGGGGAACCGTGACGCTACATTTTGATCGTGGAGTCGTCGACGCAAGGCTGACAGCGCCTCCGCTTTGGATTTGGGGTGGTGGTCATGTGGGTCGCGCGATTGCGCAAGTCATGGCCCCGTTTCAGGATCGTGCAATCACTGTTGTGGATACAACTGCTGACCGGATGCCTGATGATCTGCCAAGTGCGGTGACGCCGTTGGTGGCCGCTGATCCGCTACGGGTTGTGGGTTTGGCGCCTGCAAATGCGGATCACCTGATCCTGACCTATTCGCACGACATTGATCTGGCCCTATGCGACGCGCTGTTGCGGCGCGATTTTGGCAGTGTCGGTTTGATCGGGTCCGACACGAAATGGACGCGGTTTCGCAAGCGCCTGCACGGCATGGGGCATGGGGCTGAACAGGTTGCACGTATTGCGTGCCCTATCGGTGATCCGAGTCTCGGAAAACACCCCCAAGCGATTGCACTTGGCGTCGCAACTGCGATGTTGATCGCACACCGCGTGAAAGAGGAGCGCACCGGATGAGTGACATTTTGCTATCGCTGAAGGGCCTAACAAAGGCCTATCCCGGTGTCGTTGCAAACAGTGTCGTATCTTTTGATATTGAACGCGGCGAAATCCATGCACTGCTGGGCGAAAACGGTGCGGGTAAATCGACGCTCGTGAAAACAATCTACGGCTTGGTGAAACCCGACACTGGCACGATGACCCTGAACGGGGCTGCCTTTACGCCTGCGGAACCGCGTGCGGCGCGTGCGTCAGGTGTGGCGATGGTGTTTCAGCATTTTTCGCTGTTTGACGCGATGAACGTGGCTGAAAACATCGCGCTGGGCATGGAAAACCCGCCCCCACAACGTGAAATCGCGGCGCGTGTGCGTGAGGTATCCGAGAAATACGGTCTGCCGCTCGATCCAAGTCGGATTGTGGGCGAATTGTCTGCAGGTGAACGCCAACGCGTTGAGATCATTCGCTGTCTTTTGCAGGATCCGAAGCTGTTGATCATGGATGAACCGACGTCGGTGCTGACCCCGCAAGAGGTTGATATCCTGTTTGAAACGCTGCGCAAGCTGTCGGCGGAAGGCACTGCGATCCTTTATATCTCGCATAAGCTGGAGGAAATCCGCGCCCTGTGTGATCGCGCGACCGTGCTGCGTTTGGGCGCAGTTGTGGGTGATTGCATTCCGCGTGACACATCGGCACGCGACATGGCTGAACTGATGGTGGGTGCGAAACTGAAAGTCCCAACAAAGGCTGACCGCGCTGTCGGGCGTGGTATTCTGGTGCTGAACGGATTGTCCGCACCGGCACCGCATCAATTCGGGACGCCACTGCGCGACATCAATCTGCGCGTACGTGCGGGCGAGGTGATGGGGATCGGCGGCGTGGCTGGCAACGGTCAAGATGAACTCGTCGCGGCGCTGTCTGGTGAAATGCGCACTGCTGCCGGCATGGTGATGTTGGATGATGCGCCGATTGGTAAACTTGGGCCAAATGCACGGCGTAAGCGCGGGCTGTCCGTTGCCCCTGAAGAACGCAACGGTCATGCGGCGGCCGGCGATATGTCTTTGATTGAAAACGCTGTTCTGACAGGCGCTGTGCGCCAAGACTTAACGGCACGCGGGTTTTTAAGGTGGGGCAGGGCACGTGCTTTTGCGGAAAAGGTCATCGGTGATTTTGATGTGCGGACACCTGACGCCGTGAATACGGCAGGGTCATTGTCCGGCGGGAATTTACAGAAATTTGTCATTGGGCGCGAGATTTTGCAGGCCCCTGACGTGTTGGTTGTGAACCAGCCGACTTGGGGTGTCGATGCCGCCGCTGCAGCCGCGATCCGGCAGGCGTTGCTGGATATGGCGGCGAACGGCGCTGCAGTTGTTGTGATTTCGCAAGACTTGGACGAGCTGATGGAAATATCCGATCATTTCGCGGCATTGAACGAAGGGCGGTTGTCTGAACCGCGTCCTGCGAACGGGCTAACGGTTGAAGAAATCGGTCTGATGCTCGGTGGAGCGCACGACATGGAGGTGGCGCATGTTGACGCGTAACGCAGTGATTTATTTGGAACAGGGGGCGCGGCCATGATCATGCTTGAAAAGCGACCGCAACCGTCGCGGGGATGGACGTTTGCCACACCCGTGTTGGCCGTTGTTTTGACGATGATTGTGGGGGGCGCATTGTTTGCGGTCCTTGGCAATGATCCGATTGAAACGATCCGCGTGATTTTCTTTGATCCGTTATTTTCTGAATTCGCTTGGTATTATCGCCCGCAATTGCTGGTGAAAGGCGCACCATTGGTGCTGATCGCCATTGGGTTGTCGTTCGGGTTTCGGGCCGGTGTGTGGAATATCGGGGCCGAGGGCCAGTATATCGTTGGCGCGATTTGTGGCGCTGCGGTTGGGCTGGCCATGTATCCGGCTGAAAGCATCCTGATCTTCCCTGCGATGGTGATCGCGGGGGCATTGGGCGGGATGCTGTGGGCGATGATCCCGGCCATTTTGCGGGTTAAATTTGGGACAAACGAGATTTTAGTGTCGCTGATGTTGGTCTATGTGGCCGAACAATTGCTGGCGTCGATGGCGCTTGGCGCGTTGCGAAACCCTGACGGGATGGGCTTTCCTGGATCGCGGAACCTTGCGCAATATCCATCGGCTGCAAACCTCGAATTGATCAGCGGGTCAGGCATGCATTGGGGCGTTGTGGCAGCTTTGATCGCTGTGATTTTTGCCTATGTCATGCTGTCCCGCCACATCTTTGGGTTTCAGGTGAAACTATCTGGGCTCGCACCACGTGCCGCTGCATTTTCCGGCGTAAATCCGAGCCGTTTAATTTTGATTTGTATGGCAATTTCAGGCGGGCTTGCCGGATCGGCTGGATTGTTTGAAGTCGCGGGACCTGCAGGGCAGATCAGCATCGATTTCAACGTGGGCTACGGTTTTACCGCGATCATTGTCGCGTTCCTTGGCCGCTTGCATCCGGTGGGAATTCTGCTGGCGGGTGGTCTAATGGCGCTGACGTATATCGGCGGCGAAATTGCGCAGAGCCAGTTGGGCCTTCCGGGGGCGGCGATCCAATTGCTGCAGGGGATGCTGTTGTTCTTCCTGCTGGCCGTGGATGTGCTGACACATTACCGCGTCCGATTTGGCAAAGGGGAGGTCGCGTAATGAACGCTTTTCTGATGAGTGTGGTCGGAGTGACCATATGCTTACTCTTGCCGGGTTTCTTAGTCGTCTTGAATGAAGTGGGGACAGCTCGTTTAGGGGGGCAGATCGGAGTTTATCAATTATTGATTATCGCGGTTTTGATAAATTCGCTAATGGTTGGGTTTTTCATCGCAAGACTTCGAAAGGTTCATGTAGTTAGCGGCGAAAGCTCAGGGAACCTTGGCGGGCTACGCGTCTGCCTGTATTTTGCCAACTTGTTTGGGATAGCGCTGATGAATAACCCGGCTTTGCAGCATATTTTGCGCGGGGGATTGGCGTAATGGATCTGTCATCTATTAACCCGATCCTTTTGCTGGCGTCACTTATGGTCGCTGCTACTCCAATTTTGCTCGCAGCGATTGGGGAACTTGTTGTCGAACGTTCCGGTGTGCTGAACCTTGGTGTCGAAGGTATGATGATCACGGGTGCTGTCTGTGGCTTCATCGTCGCCGTGAACACTGGATCACCATGGCTTGGGTTTATCGGGGCGGCGATTGGCGGGGCGATTTTGGCGTCGCTTTTCGGATTTCTGACCCAGTATCTTTTGTCGAACCAAGTGGCGACGGGCCTTGCGTTGACGCTGTTCGGTCTGGGGCTGAGTGCCCTGATGGGGCAGGGGTATATCGGGATAAAAGCACCTAGCTTTCCAGATTGGCACATTCCGCTGCTGGGCGACATTCCGGTGATCGGTCCGATCGTGTTCCAGCATGATCCGATGGTCTATGTCGGCCTGCTGATCGTGCTTGGAGTCTGGGCGTTTCTGACCTTTAGCCGTGCGGGATTGATCCTGCGGGCGGTGGGTGAAAACCATGATGCGGCCCATGCTTTGGGATACAAGGTCAAACGCGTGCGGATGCTAGCGATCATGTTCGGCGGGGCCTGTGCTGGTCTGGGCGGCGCGTACCTCAGCCTTGTCCGTGTCCCGCAGTGGACCGAAGGGATGACCGCTGGTGCGGGCTGGATTGCATTGGCGATTGTTGTCTTTGCCAGTTGGAAACCGGGGCGTCTTTTGCTGGGTGCTTATTTGTTCGGCGGGGTGACTGTTTTGCAGCTGAACCTGCAAGCCGCTGGCATGGCTATTCCGGTCGAATATCTTTCAATGTCGCCATATCTGGCAACCATTGTGGTTCTGGTTATTATGCGTGCTGGACGCGCACCCGGATCACTGGGCCGAATCTTTCACGCCTCGCGATAGAGGCATACGATCAAGACCACCAACAGGGGAAAAACAATGATCAAATCACTTATGACGGGGGCCACGCTGGCCCTTGGGATGGCGACAGCAGCCTTCGCTGACGGTCATGAAACAACCAAAGTCGGCTTTGTCTACGTTGGCCCAGTGGGCGACGGCGGCTGGACATACGAACACAACGTTGGCCGTTTGGCAGTTGAAGAGCATTTCGGCGGCGCGGTTGAAACCGTCTTCGTGGAAAGCGTTCCAGAAGGCCCAGACGCTGAACGCGTGATGACACAGATGGCGCTGGACGGCGCTGACCTGATCTTCACGACATCCTTTGGTTACATGGATCCGACCATCAACGTCGCGGCCAAGTTCCCAGACGTGAAATTCGAACACGCAACTGGTTACAAACAGGCCGACAACGTGTCCGTTTATTCTGCACGTTTCTATGAAGGTCGCGCAGTTCAGGGCCACATCGCGGGTCACATGACTGAAAGCAACATCGTAGGCTACATCGCGTCCTTCCCAATCCCGGAAGTGATCCGTGGCATCAACTCTGCCTACCTGCACGCCAAAGAAGTAAACCCAGACGTCGAATTCAAAATCGTTTGGGCGTACACATGGTTCGACCCTGCGAAAGAAGCTGAAGCTGCCACCGTTCTGATCGAACAAGGC
Organism: Rhodobacteraceae bacterium S2214; assembly: GCA_025141675.1. Classification (NCBI taxonomy): domain Bacteria; kingdom Pseudomonadati; phylum Pseudomonadota; class Alphaproteobacteria; order Rhodobacterales; family Paracoccaceae; species Rhodobacteraceae bacterium S2214. The sequence goes on along the minus strand of CP081161.1, from coordinate 3,477,893 downwards.
GCAGACGTTGTTCTGCAGCACACCGATTCCACAGCACCACAGGCTGCTGCACAAGCCGCTGGTAACGTTGTGACATTTGGTCAGGCATCCGACATGGCCGAATTTGGCCCATTCCCACGCGTATCATCCATCATCGACAACTGGTCACCATACTACATCGCCCGCACACAGGCGGTCATGGATGGCACATGGGAAAGCACCAGCACATGGGACGGTATCGCACCAGGCATGGTTGGTATCGGTGAAATCACTGACGCAGTTCCTGCGGACGTGAAGGCATCTGCGGAAGCCATGGTCGAAGCAATGCGCGCGGGCGACTACCACCCGTTCACAGGCCCGATCAACAAGCAAGACGGGTCTGCTTGGTTGGCTGAAGGCGAAGTCGCGTCCGACTACGGTGACGATGGTCTTGCTGGCATGAACTTCTACGTTGAAGGCATCGTGGGCGACGTTCCACAGTAAAACAGTTGCACCGCGACATAATTCTGGGGCCTCTGCAGGAATGCAGGGGCCCTTTTTGCGTGACATTGCGTGTGTGATCGTTAGCGTTGCAACCGTAAATTGTAGCTTAAGGGGTAATGATCATGGGCCGTATTCACACAGACCCAAGTCCAACGGCATTAGCGCAGTCCGGGATTTTGCGTGATGCGTTGGTCGCGCACAGTAAAGCGCGGATGCGGTTTTTCTTTTTGTACATGTATAGCTACCGGATGCTGATGCATGTCTTGCAGATCCCAAGTGATCAATGGCCGCAATATGTGAGCATTAAGGCGACCCATCAGTTTAACACAGGCGCCCGCCGCGATAGCGATTGGGACCTGAGTTTCCAAAAGGATGACGTCGGCATCCTCGATCATTCAGCCAGCTCGTTTCGCAGGATTGATGCCGCCCACTTTTGCAATCTTGGCCTTGCGCCGTCGCTTGCAACGTTATGCGCGCGTTCGGGTGATCCGCGTGCCGTAGCCATCTACGAAACGCTGACAATGATCAGTGCCGCGACCCGATTTATGCCGCAGCGGATCAATATTGGACCTGACCGCGTGGTCGATACGGCCCACGGCGTGCTGTGTCGTGAAATGCTGAAGAATATGGCCAATGGGGCCGCCGCGATCAGCCCTTCGGCCTTTGCGCGCTATAAAAGCTATGTGTCCGGCAAGATGACAGCATATGCGGATAGCCAGACCCAGCAGGAAAACTTTGCGGTTGCCGAGGCGACCCTCATCTATGTTGCGACATGGGGCGAAACCGTAGCACCGACAGAGCTGCGCCAAAACGGCAACGCGAAGAAGGTAATCAACACGCGCGAAACCCATTTTGCGGAAATCTGGTCGTCGGTTTCACGCGGTGCTCATCAGGATTTTGTAGCCTACGGTTTTGACCGTGATGATGGGGCGTCGTTGTCGATGATCCTGTCAAATATGGTGTCATAAAGGTCAAAGACGCGCTACGATTGTGAGATGACCCAGCTTGATACTGCCAACGGCACCCCGCTTTCCCGCCTGACATTTGGAACCATGCAGTTTGGCGGGAACGCTGATGCAACGGCATCGCGTGCGATGTTCGATGCGGCGTTTGGCGCGGGCATCAACCATTTTGACACGGCTGTTGGTTACACGGGCGGGCAGTCTGAAACGCTGCTTGGCCCGATGGTCACGGAAAAACGGGACGACATCTATCTTGCGACCAAGGTGGCGTATAAGGGCGGTGCTGGCCGCGCCAATATCCTCGACCATTTCGCAACCTGCCAACGTCAGTTGCAGTTGGACACGGTCGATCTGTTGTACCTGCATCGGTTTGATGATGATACGCCGCTGGAAGAAACGTTCGCGACGATGGCCGAACTTCAACAGGCGGGCAAAATCCGCCATATCGGCGTGTCGAATTACGCAGCTTGGCAAGTGATGAAAGCACAGGCGGTCTGTGCGACGCTGGGCACCAAGATTGACGTCATCCAACCGATGTATTCACTCGTCAAACGCCAGTCCGAGGTCGAGATTTTCCCGATGTCCGTTGATCAGGGGATCAAGATTGTCCCGTATTCGCCGCTAGGTGGCGGGTTACTGACGGGCAAATATGCCGCTGGCGAAACGGGGCGTCTGACCGATGACGCTATGTACAAAAAACGCTACAGCGTGGATTGGATGCACGAATGTGCAAAGGCGCTTTCGGACATCGCAGCTGAGCTGGGCACGCATCCCGCGACCCTTGCCGTGGCATGGGCGGCGAAACATGCGGCAAACCCGTCGCCGATCATTTCCGCGCGATCAACAGAGCAGTTGGCGCCATCATTGGCGGCTGAAGGCTTTGCGATGGATGCAACGCTGTACGACCGGATCACGGCGCTATCGATTAGCCCTGCACCGGCAACGGATCGGCTTGAAGAGGCATGATCGATTTTCTAGTGATCGGCGGCGGGATCGCGGGTCTGTCCGTGGCTGCACGGCTTTCCGTCCACGGAAAAGTCACGGTTCTGGAGGCAGAGAAATCCGTCGGCCATCATGCCTCTGGCCGGTCGGCGGCGTTGTTCGAAGAAAACTACGGCAATGCGGCAGTGAAGGCGCTGAACAAGGCCAGCGCTGCGTACCACAAGACGGCTCATGGCGGTGTGCTGTCGCCCCGCGGCTTGATGCTTGTGGGGCGGGCTGGCGAAGAGGCGGCGTTCGAGGCCGACGTTCAAAACATGCATCTGACTGAGATCAGCGTGACAGATGCCGCAGGGATGATCCCGATTCTTGATACAAACGTCCTGACGCATGCTGCATATGACGCGGGCGCATTGGATATTGATACCGACCTGCTGATGCAGAACTTCGCGCGCGATCTGCGCGTGCACAGCGGGACCATCGTCACAAATGCTGCTGTCACAAGCATATCGCGCTCGGACCATGGCTGGCAGGTTTACGCGGGCGAGGTGTATGATGCCAAAGTGATCATTAACGCGGCTGGTGCGTGGGTGGACCAGATTGCGGTTTTGGCGGGTATTTCTCCGTTAGGTTTCCAACCGTACAAGCGATCCATGGCCCGCATACCTGCGCCGGGCGGGCATGATGTGTCGGATTGGCCGATGGTCTTTGGCGTGAACGAAGCATGGTACGCGAAGCCGGACGCAGGCGCATTGATCGTGTCACCGGCAGACGAAGAACCGGCTGAACCGCATGATGCATGGGCCGATGATTTGGTACTGGCGGAAGGGTTGGACCGCTATAGCCAACACGTGACCGAACCTGTGACACGCCTTTTGGCGTCTTGGGCCGGATTGCGGACTTTTGCGCCGGATCGAGCATTGGTATTGGGGGCGTCGGCGCAGGACAGCAGTTTTATCTGGTGCGCTGGGCAGGGTGGCTACGGTTTTGCGACCGCACCGGCAGCCAGCCGGTTAGTGTCGGATTTGGTCGCAGGTAAGCCGTCAGAGCTTGGGTCGGACATCGTCGCGGCGCTTAGTCCAGCGCGCTTTACTTAAACGCAATCATTCCAGACCGGGCAGATCGACGATCATGTCTTCGCCTGTGTTGAGCTGATCATTAATGAACATATCAGTCGTGTATGCATAAATTCCGATTGCAACAATTGCGGTCAAAACCGTCAGAACGATTGCGCTGACCGCATCAATGGGTTGGACGATTCTATCGGACGTGTCGCGGTCTGTATGTGCCACTGTTGTCTCCATGCTTGGAATAGCAGGACAACTTTGCAGCAGCAGATTGGTTCCGTGGTTTACCAGTGCGGCGGGCGTTGATCGGCCAATGGTACGCTACTGCCAGCGTCCATTTCGCGGCCTGCTTCGCGTTCCATCAGCATAGCCAAACGGCGGGTCGCCAAAGCAAGTTCGTTTTCCTGACGCGCCACGACATCCGACAGGTCTTCGACCGTCTTGGTGAGGTGGGCGATCTGTTCTTCTAGGTGTGTCACGTCTGTCATATTCGTCGCCTATCACGCCCGCAGAGCGCTGCAAAGCCAATGCGCATTGCCCCAACTGGCAGTCCGCGCTAAACGGCAGGCGCAATTAAGCGAAAAACCCATAGGACCCGAAATGGCCAAGATGAAAAAAGCACCCAAGCCAAAGGCGCAAACCCCGAAAGGGTTCCGCGACTATTTTGGCGCTGAGGTGACCAAGCGCACTGAAATGCTTAATCAGATCGCTGGCGTCTACCATCATTACGGGTTTGATGCGCTGGAAACATCTGCCGTTGAAACGGTCGAAGCTTTGGGGAAATTCCTACCTGACGTGGACCGTCCGAACGAAGGTGTGTTCGCGTGGGAAGAAGACGGCGATTGGCTGGCGCTGCGTTACGATATGACCGCCCCGTTGGCGCGTGTTTACGCACAATTCCGCAATGACCTGCCGACGCCGTATCGCCGTTACGCGATGGGGCCAGTGTGGCGGAACGAAAAGCCGGGACCGGGTCGTTTTCGTCAGTTTTATCAATGCGATGCGGATACCGTTGGTGCGCCAAGCGTGGCGGCTGATGCAGAGATTTGCGCGATGCTGTCTGATACTTTGGAAACCGTGGGCATCGACCGCGGCGACTACATCGTGCGGGTTAATAACCGTAAAGTTTTGAATGGCGTGATGGAAGTTGCTGGCTTGTCCGGCGATGACAAAGAAGCGGAACGCGGCATCGTGCTGCGCGCGATTGATAAGCTTGACCGACTTGGTGATGACGGCGTGCGTGCCCTACTTGGCGAAGGCCGCAAGGACGAAAGCGGCGACTTTACCAAAGGTGCTGGCCTTGGCGCTGAACAGGCCGAAATCGTGATGGGCTTCATGTCCGCGAAACGCGATACAGGTGCCGCCACAGTGGCGCGTTTGAATGAATTGGTGATCGGATCCAAGATCGGCGCTGATGGTGTCAATGAATTGGAAACCATCGCTGAACTGCTGGACGCCCAAGGCTACGGCGCAAACCGGATCGAGATTGATCCAAGCGTTGTGCGTGGCCTTGGCTACTACACTGGTCCTGTCTACGAGGCGGAACTGACGTTTGAAGTCACCGATGAAAAAGGCCGCCCGCGCAACTTCGGTTCTGTGTCCGGCGGTGGTCGCTACGACGATCTGGTAAAGCGTTTCACAGGGCAAGAAGTCCCTGCAACAGGTGTCTCCATCGGCGTAGATCGCCTGCTCGCCGCACTTGATGCAAAAGGGCGTTTGTCCAAGGCGTCGGTCGGCCCTGTCGTCGTGACCGTCATGGATAAATCCCGCATGGCCGATTATCAGGCGATGGTCGCGGAACTGCGCAATAACGGCATTCGGGCCGAGGTCTATCTTGGCAACCCCAAGAACTTTGGCAACCAGTTGAAATACGCAGATGCACGCCAGTCGCCGATTGCGGTGATTGCGGGTGGCGACGAATTCGACAGCGGTGTCGTGCAGATAAAGGACCTGATCCTTGGTGCTGAGATCGCGAAGAACGCGACACTTGAAGAATGGAAAGACCGTCCTTCGCAGTACGAGGTCGCACGTGGTGATCTGGTTGCAAAAGTGCGCGAAATTCTGGCGGGGCAAGCAAAGTGACCACAGCCATGATCAAAGACGAGGCCGCCCGTATTTCGGCGGTGTTTCAGGCTGCGGGGGCAGAACCCGTCGAGGCCGCGATCCTGCAACCTGCTGATGTTTTGCTGGACCTTTACGGCGAAGACATCCGTGGTCGCGCCTATGTGACGAACGATCCGGTGCAGGGCGAAATGATGCTGCGGCCTGATTTCACCGTGCCCGTCGTGCAGATGCATATGCAAAGCCACGCGGACCCTGCGCGGTACACATATGCTGGCCCCGTGTTCCGGAAGCAGGACGAAGACCCCCGCCGTGCGCGTGAATATACGCAGGTCGGGTTCGAAGTCTTCGACGGCCAAAATCCGGCCGCCGCTGATGCAGAGGTGTTTGCGACGGTGAAAGCCGCACTTGCCGATGCGCCAGTGCGGGCAGCGACGGGCGATATCGGGTTGCTCAAAGCAGCAGTCGCAGGGTTGCAAACGACAGAAGCGCGTAAAGCGGCATTGATGCGTCATATTTGGCGACCCAAGCGGTTCAAATCGCTGCTTGATCGGTTTGGCGGACGTATTGCGGCCCCCGCCAAACGTGTGGCGCTGCTTGGTGCGAGTGACCCGTTTGCGGATGCGGGCCCCGAGGTCGGCGTGCGGTCGCGGGGCGAAGTCCAGCAGCGGATCGACGCCTTGCGTGCTGATGCAGCGGCGGCACCGATTTCGAACGAAGAAATCAGTGTGATCGAATCCATTCTGAACCTGAGCGAAACAGCCCCTCATATCCTGTCTGCGCTGTACGATATAGCGGTCGACATGCCTGCGATCGATGCGGCTGTGAAGACCTACGAGGCGCGCCTTGATGCGATGGCCAAGCGCGGCGTTGATGTTGATGCATTGGCCTTTGAAGGCAGCTATGGGCGCACGTCATTGGAATACTACGATGGCTTTGTCTTCGGGTTCTACGGTGTGAAAGACAACCGGCCCGTGGCCACAGGCGGGCGCTACGATGCGCTGACCCAAGTTTTGGGTGACGGGCGTGCCGTGCCTGCCGTTGGTGCCGTCATCCGCCCCGATCTACTGCTGGAGGTCCGCTAATGTTGAAGCTGGGCGTGCCGTCTAAAGGGCGGCTGATGGAAAAGACGTTTGACTGGTTTGGGGCGCGCGGCGTGACGCTGCGCAAGTCCGGATCGGATCGTGAATATGCCGGTGCGGTTGACGGGATCGACGGCGTGGAACTTGTCCTGCTGTCCGCAGGTGAAATTCCGCGTGAACTGGCAGCGGGGAACATTCACCTTGGTGTCACCGGCTCTGATCTGGTCCGCGAGAAATTAGCGCTTTGGGATAGCCAAGTGACTGAACTTGCGTTGATGGGCTTTGGTGGTGCTGATTTGATTATCGCAGTCCCACAGGGCTGGGTTGATGTGGATACTTTAGATGATCTGGACGCGGCGGCGGCTGCGTTCCGTCAGAATCACGGGATGCGTTTGCGGATCGCGACGAAGTATCACCGACTTGTCCGTGAATTCCTGCGCGAAAAAGGCGTGGCCGATTACAGGCTCGTTGATAGCCAAGGCGCGACCGAAGGCGTGGTCAAGAACGAGACGGCTGAGGCGATTGCGGATATCACATCCACGGGCGAGACGTTGCGGGCGAACGGTCTGAAGATCCTTGACGACGGGCTCATTCACGCGTCTCAGGCGACGTTGTTCCGCGGCACGCGGCGTGACTGGTCCGATGAGCAGCGGACGACGTTGAAACGGCTGGTGGCATTGCTCGACATTTGAATGTGTGGCGGCAGGCAGGGTGGGGGCCAGCCCCCACACCCCAGGGATATTTAAGTCCAAAAGAAAGGCTAGCGCACGCCAATCGCCGCGAGCGCCGCGCTGAGTTCGGCGGGCAGCGGTTCTTCGTCTTCGCGCCCTTCTGGCAGGTCGATTGGGGCGTCTTCCGGTGTGAGATACCGCCAGCCCTGAAACGCCCGACGCGGGGTTGCAGCCACGCGGATCAGCGGCTGATCACAGACAATGGCGCAGCGCCGGATGCCATCGGCGGAGTTATATTCATCAAGTCGGACAATTTCCTGTCGCGCAAGGATGACACCCTTGATGACCCAGTAAATTGAGCCGCCATTCAGGATTTCCGATTCGCGTTTTGGCCACATACGGGTAACGTGCTGTGGGTAGCCATCATCCGATTGCGCCCGCCGCGTGGCTTGCCATGCAGCCAGACCTGCGACATCTTCGGTGCCGACGGATAGCTTAATAAGGTTAACAGTTTTACTCACGTGCCGTCCCCAATTGCGTTCCCTGTCGTAGTGCGTGATATAGGTGACTTCAAGAAAAGAATTCACCATATTTGGTAATTTTTCAGATTGCGAACACCATATCTTGATGTATGACTGCCGCAATAACAAAGCGTCCCTTGTGGCGCTGAGCAGCGTAATACCCGTTTTCATCTTGTGAGAATCCACTTAGTGTGGATGTCTCCCTTTGCCAGCCGTTGTCACGAAAGGTTCTGACCATGTCCCGTTTTACCGCCCCAATCGCCGAACAAATATGGGACATGAAATACCGTTTTAAACAAGCGGATGGCACCCCGATTGATAACACGGTCGAGGATTCATGGTCCCGTATCGCCGGTGCGCTGGCGAGCGTCGAAAAGGATCCGAAGGCGTGGGAGCCGAAATTTTACGAAGCCCTAGAAGACTTTAAGTACCTTCCCGCTGGCCGGATCACTGCAGGTGCCGGCACTGCCCGTTCTGTGACGTTGTTCAACTGCTTTGTCATGGGCACGGTCCCAGACAGCATGGGCGGCATTTTCGATATGCTGAAAGAAGCAGCGCTGACTATGCAGCAGGGCGGTGGCATCGGCTACGACTTTTCGACGATTCGTCCGAAAGGCGCGTTGGTTGAAGGTGTGGCAGCGGACGCCTCTGGCCCACTGTCTTTCATGGATGTCTGGGACGCGATGTGCCGGACGATCATGTCTGCCGGGTCCCGTCGTGGTGCGATGATGGCCACGATGCGCTGCGACCACCCGGATGTTGAGGATTTCATCACTGCAAAATCCGACGCTGCCCGTTTGCGGATGTTCAACATGTCCGTTCTGATCACTGATCCGTTCATGGATGCAGTGAAGGCCGACAAACCGTGGGATTTGGTCTTTAACGGCAAGACCTACAAAACTGTTCAGGCGCGTGAATTGTGGGATGCGATTATGCAATCCACCTACGATTACGCTGAACCGGGCGTCATCTTTATCGACCGGATCAACAAGGCCAACAACCTGTCCTACTGCGAAACTATCGCAGCGACGAACCCATGCGGTGAACAACCTTTGCCGCCGTATGGCGCGTGTTTGCTCGGGTCCATCAACATGGCCCGTCTGGTCAAAGACCCGTTTGGTGACGCGCCTGAAATGGACGAAGCGTTGATGATCGACCTCGTCGCGACAGCCGTGCGCATGATGGACAACGTCGTTGATGCGTCGAAATTCCCGCTGCAACAACAAGCACAAGAAGCCGCAGCAAAGCGCCGCATCGGTCTTGGTGTCACAGGTTTGGCTGACGCGCTGTTGATGGTTGGCCTGCGCTATGGATCGGAAGAGGCAGCAGCCCAGACCGACAAATGGATGCACGCGATTGCACGCGCAGCTTATCTGGCCTCGGTCGATTTGGCGAAAGAAAAAGGCGCGTTCCCGCTGTTCGATGCGGACAAATTCCTTGCGTCCGGTGCGATGCAGGACATGGACGACGACGTGCGTGACGCGATCCGCGAACACGGTATCCGCAACGCTTTGCTAACGTCGATTGCGCCAACTGGTACAATTTCACTGTACGCGGGTAACGTGTCATCGGGCATCGAACCTGTCTTCGCTTACGCATATACGCGCAAGGTTTTGCAAAAAGATGGCAGCCGCACGGAAGAAGAAGTCGTTGATTACGCCGTGCAATTGTGGCGCGAATTGAAAGGCGACGCCGAACTGCCCGACTATTTCGTCAATGCCCAAACGCTCGCCCCATTGGATCACGTGCGTATGCAGGCAGCAGCTCAGAAATGGATCGACTCGTCGATTTCCAAGACGATCAACTGCCCAGAAGATATCAGCTTTGATGATTTCAAAGAGGTCTACATGGCGGCATGGGATCAAGGCTGTAAGGGCTGCACAACATACCGTCCAAACGATGTGACGGGCTCTGTTCTGTCTGTGTCCGAGGACAGTAAAGAAGCGCCCGTTCAGGTCAGCACTGACGGCGAAAAGGCTGAGGTTGTGTATCTTGCGGAACCGTTGGACCGCCCGCAAGAACTCGATGGTGCGACTTACAAGCTCAAATGGCCTGACTCCGAACACGCGATCTACATTACTGTGAACGATTTGATCGTTGCAGGGCACCGTCGCCCGTTCGAGGTCTTCATCAACTCGAAGAACATGGAACACTTCGCGTGGACAGTGGCGCTAACACGCATGATCTCGGCGGTGTTCCGGCGTGGGGGTGACGTGTCGTTCGTGGTCGAAGAGCTGAAAGCGGTGTTCGATCCGCGCGGCGGCGCATGGATGCAGGGCAAATACGTGCCGTCCATCTTGGCAGCCATCGGTGGCGTAATCGAAAAGCACATGATCGCAACGGGCTTTTTGGCAGGTGAGGGGATGGGCCTGAAATCAGACCCACAAGCAGACGTCGTAGCGCTGAACAACGCGCCAAAAGGTAAGGCCTGTTCATCCTGCGGCGGCTACGAGTTGCGCATGGTCGAAGGCTGCATGACGTGTGGATCATGCGGCTATTCGAAATGCGGTTAGGCTAGGGTATCGAGGGTTGTTGTTAGACACCGCATAACTTGACCACTATGGGGTGTTTTTTGACCACTCCGCACAGATCAAATGACCACTGGCAGTTTTCCTGCCGGTGGTTTTAATTTATTTATCAGTGGCTTAGGGTGTTTTGCGGGAGCTGCCCTCCAGATGAGTTTGCGGATGAGCATAACTGGTTTCGCCTATTGACCCCTAATTCACTTTGTTCCCTAAGTGTTCCCATCGGCTCCGGAGCCTTTTCATATTCAATCGCCGAACCAAACGGTTCAGGCCTTTGGCGCAACCCGCATGGGGTCGCGCTGTGAAAGGATGCCGCCAATGACCCTCACGAAAACACCGATCCCATTCTGCTCGCTTAAATTTATCGATGAGCTGCCTCGCATGAGAGAGGTGGATGATCGCCTCAAGGAAACTCTACGTGAGTTAAGGAACCGGAAGTTGATGGCTGCGGGAAGCGTTGATCACGGCAATGATCCGGTTCTATGGCATCAATTGATCAACGACAATGATCGTACAATGACCAAGCGCCGTGCGATCCGATTTTTAGAGCGAATGCAAAGCCTGTCCGGCATGAGCCATTTGCCAGACGCGGCGAAAACCCAATTGAATGCGTTGCGGGATGGTATCTCAGTGACCAACATCCACACCGAACACAAAGCTGACGAGATCGCAGCGGCCTTGCATGAAGAAATGCCTTGGATGGCGCCCGCGACCGAAGAAGTCTGGCATGGTCTCAGGCGATCCGCGCGTGAGGGGCTACCTGGTTTACGTTTCAATCCGTTGGTCTTGGTTGGGTCACCCGGCATCGGCAAAAGCTTCTGGGCACGGCGGTTAGCGCATCACCTTGCGGTGCCGACAACCAAAATCGAGGCGACCGGTGAACCGGCGACGTTTTCACTGGTTGGAGCTCAGCGCGGATGGGGCAGCGCCGCACCAGGCAAACTCATGCAGACCGTGCTGCGGGAACGCCACGCCGGCCCTCTGGTGATCGTGGACGAAGTCGAAAAGACTGGAGACGTCAACGCAGTCAACGGGTCGCGTCATACACTAACTGATGCTCTGCTTCCGTTGTTGGAGCGCATGACTGCGGAGGGTTGGGAGTGTCCCTTTTTTCAGATCCGCTTTGTTATGTCCTGGGCCAACTGGGTGCTGACCGCGAACAGCCGCAAGGGTTTGCCGGAGCCGTTGCAAAGCCGTTGCGTGGTTCTTGACCTTCCAGACCTGACGCGGTCTCAGTTGCGTGACTTTGCTCTAACAGAAGGTCAAAGGCGCGGCCTCTTGGAGCCCAGCCTTTCGGCGTTAGACGCAGTGCTTGATCATGAAGTTTGGGCTGAGCACACCCTAAGCCTTCGCACAGTATCCAGAATGCTGGATCGGGCTGAGGCGATGATTTCTAGGCCAGTCCTTCAGTGAGGCCAGAACACGGACAGTTGCTGCACCTCGCATCGGCGACAGTTACCTTTGGCGATGCGGATGTTGTCCACATATTTCAAAACAGCACTCATTCTGTAGTCCCCAGTAGAGGCCCCCACCCAAAAAAATGCCCAAGCCATGCCGCTCTCACTTGGGTAGTCGATATGCCAATTGTTCCGCTTGTTAGATTGTGTGGTTGCTGAAATTAAATTCGGTCAAAACATATTTTCACATTCGAGTGGGAACACCGTTGTGATCGAATTTAGGTGACAATTACACCAATAAGAGTGCCTGCTATACCAGATATTGCACCTATCAGCGCTGTAAGAACTGGTATCCACCATCGTTGATCTTTTGATTGCTCCAAAGCCCTGGAGTGAAGCTCGACGGCAGTGTGTATCAGAGATGCAATCTCGTCTTGCCCAAGAGGGCTTCTGGAAATTCGCTGTTTTTGCTCAATACTCAAGGCAGGGAAGTCGACTTTCTGGATATATCTACGAGTGTCTACATCGTAGTTTTTCGGGTGCTGTCGGCGTGCCACAAGCGAAGCCTTTTTCCGTGCAGTGTCAAGCCGGAAAAACTCGGGATGTTCTACAAATACCTGGCGCCAATGCTCTCCTTGACTTGGGTCGCCAGAAATTCTGTCTGCCCATCCCGCAAAATCAAGTTTGTAAAATTTGTAGATACTCATCGCCTGAATGGCCGCTATCACATCTGCTAACCGGGCATCATCTTTAAGATATGGTGACTGCTTCATTCACTCCTGCCTTTTCCATGTATGTAGTTACTTGCGCTAAACTGAGATCTCGAAGAACCGAGTTTCTTTTGCCCCGGTGGAAAACTTGTCCGTGTCAAACCCGTTGGGTCGGACGTACCAAACATTGTTGGCGCGATACATTGAGCAAAATTCAGCACTGGCGAGGGTCGAAAGCTTTCCGCCTGTCAGGCCGATTTCGAAATTCATACCCCCTTGAAAGTACTTGCGACGGTACGAATTCTCAATTGCTTCAAGTATTACTGATAGGTCAAAAATATCACGTTCGATGACTTCGTGAGTTTCCGCTTCTCGTACAGCAACATGAGCGACCATCGCAGCAATCCTAGATCGTGCATCGGAACCAGAATTTGTAATAACGTCGACGTGATTATAGTTTTGATCGGTCACCAGATGCACGATCCGTTCGTGTGATGGTGACGAGAAAGCCAGCATGGTTTTCGCTCTAGTGGCATCTGATTCAATGCTTTCAACCGATTGATTGCTGTAGGGCGGAAACTCACTGCCCACGATCTTCCTCAACTCCTCAACTACCGAAACCTGTTCAAGCATTTCTTGGGCCTTGAGAACATTCTGTAATGATTGGTCGTTTGGGCCAGTAGCATCCGGTTCGGTATAGCAAACCAATACTTTGCCTCGCGTCCGCAAGGCTTCAGAAACAGTCCTGAAAATAAGAGATTTGGAAAGCCCGGAAATATCGACGACTATGTTCTCGTGCGTATCCAGATCTTGAAAGAAATGGCTGTCAGTCTCTTCATAGACACGGATGTCTTTCCCGCGCCCCTTTAGTGAGCCCAAAATCTGCTCACTCCGCCCAGGCACAGTGTATCTAATACATCGAACTTGCTGTGGATCTAGCAATTTCATGCAGCGCGCTACGGATATTTCACAACAATCTTCAAAACCAAGCGCGGTAGTGTACGATACATTTAGTATTTTGGAGATGTCGTCCTTGGAAAGCTCTTTGATGCTCGGAAGTGGTAAGCTTTTTTCTAGGAAATGGTCATTGGCAGATATTTTAGGGTCATGGAACTGGAAGGAAGTTTGAGCTGCTGCTTCGCCATTTTCTGCTCCTGGATCAACATCAATAACTTCATCATGCTCTATCTCCTCATCGGAAATCTTCCCCAGATTTCGGCATAGCAAATCCGCACCATCTTCCGGTTTTGTAAGCCATTCTGTCAGCGCTTGTCCCGATAGCTCAAAGCGATCTCTATCTGCCAACGGCATAAAATCGGCGAGGCCATAGATCTTTCTAAAAACAAGTTGAAACTGCTGCACGGGATCAGAATCGTGGGTTTTGCTTCTTGGCGTGCCACCATGGAATACGAACACACCCGCGTCGACAAGCTCTCTGAGATGATCGCTTTGGGCCCTTTCATCCTCTGCTGAGACACGCACATAAATGGAAGTGTACTGGCGTAGACCCCTTGTTTCGCCCTTCTTATAGGAATCTCGCATTGCACGGTTGGATGCGGAAGCAAAGGACTTAGCTGCATTCTTCAGCTCACTCCCGCGCCTGTCCAAGACATAAAGATGCTGTGTGCAGTGATCTTGAAAAACCTCAGACTGCGCTCGGGCAGAAACCGGGAACTTGGTTTCACCTTTCTGAAGGATGCTCTCGTAAATTTGGATCACGCTTCCAATGTCTCCAACGCAAACTGCCTTGAGAGCAGAGATTCCTGAATAAACAGATTTTCGGCTCGCAGATGTTGGCGAGGATTGGCAAATTGTTTCAGCGATACTCTTTAGGGTCTTATCGCCCAAGATGGCGGCAGGTGGTTCTTCCGGGTGTCCCGTGAAGTAGTCGGACCGTTGAGCAAGAATCTTGCCAATAAAGTCTTTTCCACCTCCACCTTTCAATCGCTTATAAACTTCTGCCCCCAAATCAAACGTCTCAAAATCACGCCAATGAGCGGCTTGCTCAACTCCCCCTAAAGATTTCAGGGAAAGAAATATGGTCTGGGTTTCTGAGGTTAGCTTGAAGGAACAATCAACTGTTTGATCCGTGGTTTGGAAAATAATAGCTGACAGAATTTCTTCAATTTTGTTCGGTTCAAGGTATCGCGTTGAAACATCGTCCAAAAGAAACAATATGCGTGAAGACCTCCACAGCTTGGAGCAGTCTACGATAGCCTTAGCCAGCGCAGGAAAGGCCTTAGATGGATGTATCTCAAGCGTACATTGGCTGTCGGCCCTGCTGACTTCCAAAAACTTGCGAATAAGAGTGTGCTCAAAACGTTCAATCGAGGTGGTTTGCGCCTCAATTTCAAAGTTGGTTAGGAGCTGCTCGAGAACCTCACCAAGTATTGCGGGACTTCGCTGCGTGACCAGCTCCTCGTCAATATCCTTCAAGTGGGCCAGTGCTCTTGCCGCTTCAAGTGCATATGCCACCGTCAACCGAGCGAAAAGCTGTTCGTTGGCCACGGGTTCACCACTAACACTGTCCACTAAGACTTGGGCTGAAACAAAAAAACCTACAAAGCCATCCTCTTCGAGCCGCTTCAAAACAGCTTGATCAGTTTCCTTTGCGCCTTTCCGAGCATGAGCATGAAACTGCAGAGAGCGAAGCAGCATGGTTTTGCCGCACCCGCGCATACCCGTTACGATTAGCGGTCCTTTTGTCTGACGTCAGCTCTTATGGGGTCAAATAGGGTGGTTTGCTAAGAGAGGGTTTGTTGCTCATCGTAACTACTGAGGAGTGGACGATGAGAAAGACAACGAAGACACTCGGCGAGAAGATCGTCAAAGACATCAAACGCGCCACGCGCAAGCATTATTCATCCGAAGAGAAGATCAGGATCGTGCTGGATGGCCTGCGCGGCGAGGACAGCATTGCTGAGCTGTGCCGTCGCGAAGGGATATCGCAGGGCATCTATTACAAGTGGTCGAAGGACTTCATGGAGGCCGGTAAGAAGCGGCTGGCTGGGGACACGGCGCGTGCGGCAAATACTGACGAGGTGAAGGAACTGCGTCGCGAGGCAAAGGACCTCAAAGAGGTGGTTGCGGAGCAAACGCTCGAACTCCGCTTGCTCAAAAAAAGCATGTTCGGGGATGGGGACGACCGCGAATGAGGTATGCTGCATCAGAGAAGTTGGAGATCATCCGTTTGGTCGAGGAAAGCCATCTGTCGGCCCGCAGGACATTGGCCAAGCTGGGTATCCCCCGGACCACATTCTATCGCTGGTACGACCGGTATCTGCAGCGTGGCGAAGCTGGGCTGCAGGATCGATCTCCCAAGCCACAACACGTCTGGAACCGCGTGCCCGATGAAGTGAAGCGCAAGGTTGTCGACTTCGCCCTGAAGGAGACGGAGCTGTCACCACGCGAGTTGGCGGTGTCGCTTACGGATCAAGAAAGGTATTTTGTCTCGGAATCCACGGTGTATCGCGTGCTGAAAGCCCATGATCTGATCACCAGCCCTGCATTTATCGTGCTCAAGGCAGCCAGCGAGTTCAAAGACAAAACAACTGCGATCAACCAGCTTTGGCAAACAGACTTCACCTACATCAAGGTATTGGGCTGGGGCTGGTTCTACCTCAGCACGGTCCTCGACGATTACAGCCGCTACATCGTCTCCACTGCCCGGCAGGGTATTGCGCAGCAATGTCCCGAGAGGGATGGAAGCTTTGCACGAACATGCGGGCTGAAGACGTGACGGATACACTGGACCTCGCATTGCAGGCATCCGGCTGCGATCAGGTTCACGTCGTTCACAAGCCACGGCTACTGAGTGACAATGGCTCAAGTTATGTCTCAGGTGATCTGGCTGAATGGCTGCAGGACAAGGGCATGAAGCACTCGCGCGGTGCGCCGTATCATCCGCAAACCCAAGGCAAAATCGAACGCTGGCACCAAACCCTCAAGAACCGCATCTTGCTGGAAAACTACTTCTTGCCCGGCGATCTCGAACGCCAAATCGAAGCCTTCGTCGAACACTACAATCACCAGCGCTATCACGAGAGCATCAACAACGTCACACCTGCCGACGTCTACTTTGGCCGTGACAAAGCCATTCTAAAACAAAGGGAAAGGATCAAACGAAAGACGCTCGAAACGCGGCGCTTGCATCACCGCCAGCATGCCGCATAATCAAACAAACCAGATGAGCCAAACTCTCTCTTAGATTAGGCCGCCATTGGTTCCAAAAACTCTGACGACGGACAGGCCGCCGAATGTGCGTGGAAACTCAATGAAATAAGGGGGCAGATTTCACAGAGTGGCCAAGTTATGGGGTGTCCGACAGCTTGTGGACATGCGGGACACCCCATAACTTGGCCATTATGGGGTGTTTTTTGACCACTCCGCACAGATCAAATGTCCATCGACCTTTGTAAGGTCGGTGGTTTTTATTTAATTTCAGTATCTTATAAGATATTGGGCGTTTGGTTGTCAGGATGCGATATCCCAAATAGCCCGAACGATCTCGGGCTTGTCATACCCGCCACTTTGTTTCCTAAATGTTCTCACAGGTTCCGGAACCTTTCATATCCCATTGCCTCGACAGTCATTGACGGTCGGGCAGCTGCGCTGAGTATTCCCCGCGTTTTGAAAGGCAACCGACATGACCCAATCTCAATCCAAGATCCCGTTTCATAATCTGACGTTCTACGACGACCTGCCCAAAATGCGCGATGTGGAGGCTCGGTTAAAGACGTTCCTAGAGTCGACCCGCAAAAGGGCGCAGCGGATTGAGATTGAGACGGGCCGCATGGCAGAGGAGGACCGGGTGTATCCGTACGACCTGGTCGGTGATGCGGACATGGGGCGCATCAGGCGTCGCGCTATATATGGTTCCTCGAACGCAAGCAGCTTTCAACCGGCATGCATCACCTCAGCGATGAGAACCGTGTCAGGCTTACATCCCTCAGAGGCGGGTTGCCAGTGGCCCGCGTCGCCACCGAGCACGAGGCTGACGAGATCGCGGCGGCGTTGCACGCCGAGATGCCGTGGATGGCACCGGCAACTGAAGCTGTGTGGCACGGACTACGCGCATCGGCGCGCGGGGGGCTGCGGTTCACTCCGCTCGTTTTGGTCGGTTCCCCTGGGATCGGCAAGAGCCATTGGGCTCGCCGTCTTGCGCATCACCTTGCCGTGCCAACGACCATGATCGACGCGACGGGCGAACCCGCTACGTTTGCCATCGTCGGGTCCCAGCGCGGCTGGTCCAACGCGACACCGGGTAAGCTGCTGCAGACAATCCTGCGGGAGCGCCACGGCGGACCGCTTGTCATCGTTGATGAGGTCGAGAAGTCAGGTGATATCCATTTCAGCAAAGGTACACGCCATTCGTTGACCGACGCCTTGCTGCCGCTGCTTGAACGTATGACAGCCGCAACATGGGAGTGTCCATTTTTCCAAATCAAATGTGATATGTCTTGGGTGAACTGGGTGATGACAGCAAACAGCCGCCAAGGCTTGCCTGAGCCGCTGCAAAGCCGCTGTATGGTCCTGGACCTTCCAGATCTTACGACTGATCAGCTGCGGCAATTTGCGGAAACCGAAGGCGCGCGCCGCGACTTACCAGCTCCCGCGATGGCCGCCTTAATGGATGTCTTTGATTGTGGCGCAATCATAAACGCTGGGCTGAGTCTTCGCACGGTGAGCCGCATGCTTGATCGCGCACAAACGCTGGCCTACAAGCCGCTGTTGAATTGAGATTGCGCCATGGATTATCAAGCTATTCCATATCTTGGCGGCGAGATCGTCGTCTTACAGGAGGGAAGCTTATTAGCGGAAGAACCATTTCGGACCGCCAAAGGCTGCTGCGGATGATCCGTTGGT
The DNA here is from genome assembly GCA_025141675.1 of Rhodobacteraceae bacterium S2214. Lineage (NCBI taxonomy): Bacteria > Pseudomonadati > Pseudomonadota > Alphaproteobacteria > Rhodobacterales > Paracoccaceae > Rhodobacteraceae bacterium S2214. Next base: position 3,459,631 of record CP081161.1, on the reverse strand, counting down.
TTGGCGGGGCTGCCGGTACAGGCTTTAATCCGATCCCAGATACTTGTCGGCGGCGCCAACGCCAAAGTTTTGCAGGATCGAAAGATCCAGAGGAGCATCGCCAGGTCGAGTAAGGGCGTTCGGTATAAATGGTCCGCTGTACTCAACGTATGGAGCATTCCCGTGAGACCCCAACTCACCTTTAGCTTCTCGAACGAATAGGGTGAAATCTGTCAGATACTGAACTGTATCAAACAAGGCGTCACGGTCTGCTTTCGACAGGTTTTCAATTTCGCCAAGATCAACCAACTGCTTCAGACTATCGACAAACTCCTGTTCGGATTGGTCTTTTGGCATCTGTTTTGCGAAATCTATCAAGTTCATCCTAGAATACCCCATTGCTTTGGTCGGCATCAATTGGACCGAATTCTCGTGACTTTCGACACGTTTGGGTAGGAGGGTTCACATATTTGTCTGGAGGTGCAAATTTATATAACTGCATGAAATATATCCAAAAAATAACGGTTCTAGGTTCTTCGCACAAATGTACTGCCAAAAATTCAAACTGAGCTAGCACTAAGGGTAGAACGGCGCATTGTGTTGAAAAAATCCGAATTTCGGATGTCGTGTTTTTTCGGAAAGAACTCGTGATACGGAAAAGTCAGGTGAGATCTGCCATGCGGCGCTATGAGCTGCCACATGCGCGGCAGAAGACCAATTTGGCCGAACCCCTCGGCTCGAAACGTTGGTAGCGCTGTACGGACAAAGATTTCACCGATTTTGCCAAAAACGGATTTTTTCAACAGTATTGGCGGGAAGCAGACTTTCGCTGCAGATGAAAGTGACCTCGTTTTTGCTGGTATAGCCGACATTCCAATTTGAGCAGGTCTATATGGCCCAACGCCGCAATATTCCGAAGCCAGTGTTCTCAGGCTCTCTTCAAGTATTCTTCTAGAAACGCCGTCAAATTTGATCGAACCTCATTCAGTTCGTGCGTCATTTTTGCTTCGACATGGTGCGCCACCCATACGGGGACGGTGAGCGCTGGGATCGCGTCAGTTATTTCTTGCAAGCCCGGCGTTGCGTCGCCAACAAAGGTTGGAAGGATAGAAATGCCTTGGCCGCGTTGGGCAAGACTTGCCAATGTCAAAAAGCTATCAGCCGTTGCACAAACCATGTCCGCAGTTATATTTTTTGCCATCCAAGTGCCTGCGACCGACCTTGAAAGTGGACCAGACAGGCTCAGCCATTTTTTAACGCCTGTTTCAGCTGCATAAGCTTTAAATGCGAGGGTGCCGGCGGAAGTTCCCACGAGATCTTCGGTAAGGGACACAGACGCGCGTACCACAATGTGTGCCTGTTCACGTAGCACGTCGATATGAGCGTTGCTGCTCAATAGAACGAATTTTCGGTTTTGGCCACGTCCCTGTGCGGCCGATATGAATTGCGGCAAGGCATAAGCACAAAGCGTGTCAGTGGAGGTAATGCGTATCGTTTCCGATCGTGGAAGAAGACCACCGCCCGCCAGCCGCGCCACCTCTCGGATCGCCGTTTCGGCGGCTTGTGCCGCTTGGATGATATGGGTGCTTTCGGATCGCAGTCGGTACCCTTGTGAGGTCCGCTCAAAAATGGTCACGTTGTGCCGCTCTTCAAACGCCGCCACGTGACGCAGGACCGTGGCATGATTGACGCCAAGATGTTTGGCCGCCTGCAAAACGGAGCCGGTTTCCACAACACACAGAACATAGCGGAGATCATCCCAATTTTCGCTGTGCATTTTTTCGTAGCCCTAGACGCAAAATTTCGTACTGTTTCTATATTTTCGAACAGTTACCCTTAGGGCAAGATGAATCTTACTTTTACATTTAGGAGCATCATTATGAATAAGAGCACCATTGCCTGTATTACGGCTGTTATTGTGTCGATCGGCGGGGTGGCCATATCTGACGGCCACATCAGCGATGAACAGATCGAGGCCGCGGTAAAAGCGCGCAAAGCGCATATGCAGCTGTATTCCTTCAATCTGGCCACGTTGGGCGGGATGGCGAAAGAGGAAATACCCTATGATGCAGAAGCGGCCTCAGCTGCGGCGGACAACCTCGTCGCGCTGTCTCAGGTCTCGCAGGCGGGTTACTGGTTGCCCGGAAGCGATAGCGCGAGTGTCGAAGGGAGCCGTGCTTTACCTGCTATTTGGGAAGCTGGCAGCGACATTGGACAAAAAGGCGCTGATTTTGCGGCTGCCGCTTTGGCAATGCAGGCAGCTGCCCGGACCGATTTGGCTGCGCTGAAGGCAGGGATGGGCGGGCTAGGCGAATCCTGTGGTGGTTGTCACAAACCTTACCGCGCGCCCAGAAACTGAGCGATCAAGAGACTTTGAAACGTTTTCTGATACGGTCGGTTGTGATCATGACCGGTCTTGGGGCAGCGGGTCTATGGATGACGCGGCCTCAAACGGTGCCGAATGATTTTCTTGCAAGTGCACGTCATGATGCGGAGCGTGGGCGATTGATCTTCGCGGCGATGGGCTGTGCATCCTGTCACATGGCACCAGGATCGGAAGATCAAGCCATCCTGTCTGGTGGCCGCGCCTTTCCAAGCGATTTTGGGACGTTTTATGCGCCCAACATTTCATCCGATAGGCAGATGGGAATTGGCGCTTGGTCGGATAGAGAAATTGCGACGGCGGTTTTGAAAGGTACTGCGCCTGACAACTCGCACTATTACCCCGCCTTTCCTTATGCATCCTACGAACAGGTCGCGGCTTCTGATGTGGCCGACCTGATAGCGCATCTGCGAAGCCTGCCGGCAGATCAAACACCAAGTCGGGCGCACGACGTCGGGTTCCCGTTCAACATACGTGCAACTTTGGGAGGGTGGAAGTGGTTTTTCACCGAACGAGGTTGGGTCATTGAAGAGGACCTTACACCTGAACAAGAACGTGGACGCATGCTGGTTGAGGCCATGGGCCACTGCGGCGAGTGCCACACACCGCGCAACATTTTGGGTGGCATGGACCGCACCGCTTGGCTCGCAGGCGCGCCGATCCCTGGCGAACAGGGACGAACGCCAGATCTCCGTCCAGAAAACCTTGAGTGGTCACAGGGCGATATCGTGGCTTATCTGAAAACTGGGCTCACACCGGACTATGATTCAGCTGGTGGCGAAATGGTTGATGTGATCGCCAATACGAGCCAGCTGCCCGACGCAGACCTAGAAGCGATCGCTGCTTATCTGTTGATCGTACCCGGAGTGGACTAGGCTACGTAAGCCTTATCTGCTTTTGATGACGTTACAGTCATTTGTTGCACATCTGAAGAACGGTCAATTCTTCGATGATCCCTTCATGCGGATGACTGGTATCGCAAGCTGCGCAAGGGCAAAGGAATTGAAATTATAGCTACAATCCAACTTGTTACAGGAGGTGTAGGCCAAGTTTGAGCGACGTGTGATTAACCACCACAATTCTTCCAGTCGGTCTAGCTAAACTAAGGTTTATGGCTTTATGCCCAGCGATATAGCACGGTGAAATCAACCGATGGCCAAGAGACTTAGGTCGGATTTTGAGCTGATGATCAGTGACGGCCAGACAAAGGGTGTCTGGTGTGCAGACATTTAACAAAGGACGATCCAGATGAAACATTCACTTTTTTCAGCGCTCTTGGCGCTTGGTATTGCTTCTACGGCGCAGGCCCAATCCATCGCTGATCAGGTTGTCAGCCAGTTGGAGGCAGAAGGCTTCAACTATTTCGAAATCAAGAATGGCCCTAACCAAGTCAAGATCGAAGCTGTGCGTGGCACACAGGAGGTCGAATATGTCTATGACCTGAACACGGGTGAGCTTCTCAAGCAGGAAGCCGGGACATCCGATGCAGAAGACCGCAGTCGGAGCGGCGTCCAGACACGGACGGAAGATCGCGATTTTGTGGACGGGCGCGGGGGCTCTCGCAGCGACGATGACGAACGCGATGATGACGAGCGAGATGACGACGAACGCGACGATGACGAACGCGACGATGACGAACGCGACGATGACGAACGCGACGATGACGAACGCGACGATGACGAACGCGACGATGACGAACGCGACGATGATGAAGACGATGACGATGAAGATGATGAAGACGACGATGAAGACGACGATGAAGATGATGATGAAAACGACGATGAAGACTGATTGACGCCTCGTCGCATTCTTGACCAAACTGGCCTCATTGTGATGCGGTGAGGCCAGTGTTCAAATGAACAACACAGCGGATGATCCATGAAAATTGACCGGGAACGTTTTGACAAACTCTTTTACACACCTCTCTTGCGGTATCGCGTCGCCAATCCAGACCAACTCAACACCGCTTTACTTGCGGAAGCAGCGACAATGCGCGCAGCGACAGAGGGCCTGTCAAAGTCCAACCGCGGCGGGTGGCATTCCGAAGGCAACCTGTTTGATCAGGGGGCAGCGGCGATCAGTGCGCTGCGATCTGCGGTCGAAAGTGCGTTAGAGGATGCAAACAAGGCCATCGGCGCCAAGGCAAAGTCAGACGATCTGCGGCTCAAGTTATTTGGATGGATGAACGCAAATCCAAAAGGTGCTTTTAATGCGCCCCATACCCATCCAGGTGCCCATTGGTCTGGGGTCTATTATGTCGCCCAGCCAGATGTGGACGAAGGCAATTCAGGAATGATCGAATTTGTCGATGCCCGCACAGATTTACCAAACTGGCGCATTCTCAAGGCGGCCCCCTATCGTCTGAAAAAGAAAATGCGTCCAGAACCCGGCGAGATCATTCTGTTTCCATCGTATCTCGTCCATTGGGTCTATCCCAATGAAACGGACGGCGAACGTGTCAGTATCGCGTTCAACGCGACCTACAAAACGGCGCGCAAATGAAGCCGTGCAAGCCCAACTTTTGGAATGTTGCGGGGCGTGTTATGTTGAAAACGGGCGCTGTGCTGCGGGCAAAGATGTCCGTACCTTTTCGGACTTTCGCGAGGTAACTGATGTCTATGAAGTCCATCAAAATACTGTCTGTCACGGCGGGCCTTGCACTGGCTCTGCCGAACCTTGCCGCAGCAGAAACCGTGGAAGAACAGATTATACGTCAATTGCAGGCCCAGGGCTTCAACCGGATCGAAGTGCAGCGGACACTTTTGGGTCGGGTCCGGATCGACGCGACCAGCTCAACCCTTGAACGCGAATTGATCTTCAACCCGGGAACAGGCGAAATTCTGCGTGACTATTGGGAACCGCTGGACGACCGCGATGACGAAAGCACACCAGGCTTGCGTAATCCTTCGGCCTCCAACTCCGGTGGTGGCAGTCGGCGCGATGATGACGAAGACGGCGGCACAAACGCGGGGTCCGGGAGCCTGAACAGCGGCTCCGGGAACAGTGGCAGTCAAGATGACGAAGATGATCAGGATGATGACGACAAAAACGACGATGATGAAGAAGATGAGGAGGATGACCAAGACGACGATGATGAAGACGATGATGACGACGACGATGATGATGAAGACGATGATGACGACGACGATGATGATGAGAATTGATCCAGCACAGATCGCCTTACGGGAGCCTCATTCGTGAAATCGCGTCGTGCATTGTATCTGGCGCTGCTTGTCTTTCAGGTCCTTTGCGCGATTCTTTTTTTGGTCGGCTTTTTGTCCACGGTCACGGGGATATTTAGGATCAATTGGGCGTTCTATGAGTTGATCGAGATTGCCGCTGGTCTCGGCCTGATCGTCGGCGCCGGACTTGGTGCCGTAATGTTGCGCGCAACGATGCGGCAACACGATCGGATGGAAGGGCAATTACGCGTTGCCTCAGGCGCTTTCATGGACGTCCTCGAAGAGCACTTCGCCTCATGGCGGCTCACCCCTGCAGAGCGCGATGTAGCGCTCTTTGCGATCAAGGGGATGTCCACGGCAGAAATGGCTGCTTTGCGAGGCGTCAGCGAAGGTACCATCAAAGCACAAACAAACGCGATTTACCGGAAAGCCGGGGTGACCGGACGGCCCCAGCTGTTGAGCGTATTTATCGATGACTTGATCGGCGACGTGCCGTTAGTTCAGTCGACATCGCCCGTCGCATAACGGCTTAGCGATTTGGGTCTCTTCGCGAAATTGAAGAAGGTACGCCTGTCAATTTAGAGCATCGTCGCAAAACGCACTGCGGCATGAACGCCATCGATCAGCTTGATCGAAATGTCGTCACTTTCTTCTACGATGTGCACCATTCCTGCGCAGCCGAGCACAACGCTGTTGATGTCGTCGTGTTTTACCGCAGCTTTGATCTCGGCCCTCACTCGCTCTGTTGCGTTCGCACGATCGCGTTCAAGGTCAAGGACCGGCACGCCGCTCGCCCGAATGCGCCCTAGGTTTCTGTCCAGCCCATATTGGCTGACGTTTGTGCTGAGAACCGGCACAGAAACATCTAACGTTGTGACAACCGAAAACCGCGCGCCATACAGTGACGCCAGATGATAGGCTGCTTGCCCGATACCGATGACCGGACAGTTTGCGAGCGCGCGAGCGGCGCTAAGGCCGGTATCATCAAAGCACCCGATAATGACCGCTTTGGCATTGGCGGCGTCCGCTTTTTTTACCAGTTCTAAAAGCGGTGGAACGGCCGCATCCCCGTCCTGCTCGCCCTGGATTGCGGGCGGGCCATCCGTTGACGTCCAACCGACAACTTCGGCGTCCGGTGCTGTGCGGCGGGCTGTTGCGACCATCGCGTCGGTCATGGACTGCGTGCTGTTGGGGTTGATGATGACGATCATAGGTGGCCCTTGCCCGCGTCTGAGCCTTGGCGGGCGCGGCGTTTGTTTGCGATCAAAGCGACACAAAGGAACGCCCCGATGATAAAGAGCGAGAAGACTGTCGTCAGCGTGCCCAACGCGTAAAGCACCGGCGAGGTAACGTTTGTCGTCATGCCATAGATTTCAAGCGGCAGCGTGTTGTAGCTGCCCGCCGTCAGCAAGGTGCGGGCAAATTCATCGTAGCTGAGCGTGAAGCCAAACAAGGCCACCCCGATCAGCGATGGCGCGATGATCGGCAGAACAACATGGCGCAATGTTTGCCATGGGGTCGCACCCAAATCGCGGGCTGCTTCTTCATAGCTTTTGTCGAAGCGGTTGAAGACCGCGAACATGATCAGCAGACCAAAGGGCAACGTCCATGTCAGTTGTGACCCAAAGCCGGAGGTGGACCAATGCACGTTCAAACCTGATTGAGAAAACAGCAGGCCGACCCCCAGTGAAATCAGGATCGACGGGATCACCAACGACGTGATGATCAGGTAGAATAGGATGTTGGAGCCGGGGAATTTGCGTCGAAACGCCAAGCCGCCCATCACCGACACCACAACGGTGACCACCATCACCATGAGGCCCAGCACAAAGCTACGTCTGAAGCTGCCCCAGATGTCGCCGACCGCCTGCTGTTCGAACAGATCATAGAACCAATAAAGCGACACGCCGCGCATCGGAAAGGTCAGCCCGCCGCCTTCGCCTTGGAATGATAGGATGCCAATGGTGATCGTGGGGCCGTAAAGGAATAGGATGAACAATGCGAAAAAGGCGCTGAGGATATAGAAGGACCGAGGGCGCGGCTCCATTTTACAGTTCCTTCCGGATGTCGACAAAACGCAGCAGGATGCCGATCGTGATCAGCACCGTCAGCAGCAGCACTATCGCCGTGGCAGAGGCACTGGGGTATTGCAGCAGCGCGATATCGTTCGAGATCAAGCGCCCTACGTTGGCCGATTGTGACCCGGACATGAACCGCACGGTGATGAAATCACCCATCACTAGCGTGACCACAAAGATCGTCCCGATCATGATCCCCGGTTTGGTGAGCGGGATGATCACATTCCACAGGATTTGCGCGCCACTTGCGCCTGCGTCCCGCGCGGCTTCGATCAGCGATTTGTCGATCCGCATCATCGTGTTGAAGATCGGGACGACCATGAACAGCGTGTAAAGATGAACAAAGGCAAGGATGACCGCGAAATCCGAGAACAGTAGCCACTCAATTGGCTCATCAATCACGCCCCACGACATCAGTGTCGAATTGGCGATCCCATTGCGCCCTAAAAACGGAATCCAAGAGATCATACGGATGATGTTGCTGGTCCAAAACGGGATCGTGCATAGGAGGAACAAAGCGATCTGCCATGTCAGGCTGCGAATATGGAAAGCCAAATAATAGGCGACGGTGAAGCCGAGCACCAAGGTACAGGTCCACGTGATCAAGGCGTATTTGAAGGTGTTGAAAAAGACCGTGTAAGTCACGGGCGACCCAAACAGGAACGCGTAGTTGTCAAATTCAAACGCGGGGATGATCGAAAATTCAGTGGCGCGCCAGAAACTGACGATCACGATCAGAACAATCGGCAACACCAGAAAAACAAGCAACACGGCAGCCAATGGCGACACCATGAGTAAACTGGATAAAGCAGGATTGGCGCGCAATTTTTTCATTAGGTATTCTTAAATTGGGGAATGGGTACGCCACATCGCGGCGCACCCAATATTTGGCTTAAGCGGCGATAAATTCGTTCCACTTGCGGACCATGTATTGGTTCTCGTCCATGACAGAATTCCAGCAAACCACAGACCCCATCCGATCAAGGAAGGACCCACCGTCGCGCACTTCGCCTGCACCGGCCAGCTTATCGCCTGTTGGGGATAGGATATCGCCCTCGGCCGCTTTGCCTTCGTACCAGAAGCCCCATTCGTCGTCGGACATGAACGCCTTGGACGTTTCAGGCACGGCAGAGTAATAGCCCTGACGCATCAGGTAACCACCAACCCAACCAGACAGATACCAGTTGATGTATTCATAAGCTGCTTCCAGTTCGATGCCGGACAGCGCTGCCGAAATACCAAGACCGCCGCCCCATGACCGGTAACCTTCTTCAAGTGGTTGATAGACGCATGGGATGCCTTGCGATTTGACGGCTGTGATCGCAGGCGACCACATGGACTGGATCACAACTTCGCCCGATGCCATCAAGTTGACGCTTTCATCAAACGACTTCCAGAAAGCGCGGAATTGACCGTTTTTCTTGGCTTCGGTGAAGATGCCGATGGTCAGATCGATTTCTTCTTTGGTCATGTTGCCTTTGTCTGGGTAGGTGTATTCACCCATGGATTCCACGACCATCGCCATATCCATGATCCCGATCGACGAGATATCAAGGATGGATGCTTTGCCCTTGAATTCAGGGTTCAACAGTTCGGACCAATTGGTGATCGGACGGCCGATCAGGTCGGGACGGATGCCCAGCGTATCGGCGTTGTAGATTGTTGGGATCAGGGTCATCCAACCGGATTCTTCCTGAACGAAATCGGTGCCGTTTGGACCAGATGTAAAGCCAACCGTGTGCGGCGCTGTACCCTGTGCGATGGTGCTTTCCGGCGTCAGTAGGCCACTGCGGAATGTGCCGGCAATCTTGTCGTAATTAGCGATTTTGGATGTATCCATGGCTTGCAGGTTACCTGCAGCCCAAACCTTCTTACAGATGAAGTATTCGATATCGGCAATGTCAAAGCTGTTCGGCTGGGTTGCCGCACGTTGTGTCACGCTGTCGGTATCCAGTGCGGTCATTTCCAATGTGAAGCCAAGGTCTTCTTTGACTTTTGTGGCAACGTCATTGAGGTTTGATACACCTGTGCCGAACTGGCGGAGTGTTACGTCCTTGATGTTTTGCGCCCAAAGCATTGGTGCGCCGAGGGTAGAGCCTGCAACTGCCGCAGTGGCGCCTTTCAATAGCGTCCGTCGGCTCAGGCCATTTCGTTGTGTGAATCTTGTCATTGTTCAGTTTCCTTGTCGGTTCGTTTTTAGTTCAAATTATTTGCGCCGCAGTTCATGCGATCAGTTTGTGTTGATTGACGGCGTCCCAGTGCAAACCGATCCGGTCGCCGGGCTGGTGTGGATTGGCAAAAAATGTGCTGTCGGGGATCAGCGCCAGAACCTCTTGTTCACCGGTGATCCGTGCTGATACCGACACATGCGTGCCCTGATATTCGACAGCTGTGACGTTTCCTTCGACAGCGCCCGCTGTGGGGGCCGTGACTGAAACCGCATCCGTGCGGATCGCAAAGTGCCCGTCTGGCAGGGCCACGACATTATGACCGCCCATAAATTGCGCCACAAATTGGGTTTGGGGGGCGTTGAAGACCTCACGCGCCGGCCCGGCCTGTTCGATTACCGCGTCATTCATCACGATGATATCGTCCGCCAAAGCCAGCGCTTCGTCTTGGCCATGGGTGACGTGAATGAAGCTGATCCCCAGTTCCTTTTGCAGCTTGCGCAGCTCTGCGCGCATCCGCACACGCAAGAACGGATCAAGCGCTGACAGCGGCTCATCGAGCAGCAGAACCTGCGGTCGGGTGATCAATGCACGCGCAAGCGCGACGCGTTGTTGTTGACCGCCAGACAGTTGGTCGGGCAACCGATCCGCAAGGCTTGTCAGGTCAACCAAATCCAGCATGTCGCGGGCTTGTGTGTGCCGTTTGGCTGTATCGACCCCCTGCATCTTGAGGCTAAAGGCCACGTTGTCCAAGACACTCAGGTGCGGAAACAAAGCGTAGTTCTGAAACATCATCGCCGTGCCGCGCTGTGCGGGCGGCAAATGCGAAATATCGCGACCATCCAATACAATCGATCCATCGCTGACGCTTTCATGGCCTGCGATCATCCGCAGAGTGGATGACTTTCCGCAGCCAGAAGGCCCCAACAGGCAAGTGTAGCTATCAGCTTTGAAGCGATAATTAATCGCGTCAACGGCGATCGTTGTGCCGTAACGTTTCGTTACCGATACTAGTTCTAAGTCTTGTTTGCTCACAAAGGCCCCCAGACGCGTTGATGTCTCTACGAGCGGTGAGGGTATGAAATGACGCAATCATTTTGGAATGCACGAGGTGCTGAATCACTGCTGTGGCCCGTTTTTTGGGCGATCCAAAGCTGCAATGCTAGATTTTTGCACACAATATTGTATACAATATGCATTCGATTTGTATGGCTGGCGAATTGAGTTGTGTCTCGAATCTTGCTCTGTCATTTCGATCAGAGGGAGATTGCTATGACACTGACTACGCAAAAAACTGGAAAGGCCAACGCGACCGCAGAGTCCATTTCTAGAGCTTTGTCATTGGCCGTACATGAACACCGTTTGGCGCCGGGTACAAAGTTAGGCGAAGATGATCTGTCTGACATATATGGTGTGTCGCGTACAACAGTACGGGCCGCGCTCCAAACGCTTTCGCATCAACAAATCATTGAAATCAAACGCAATCGGGGTGCGTTTGTAGCACAGCCCAGCCTGACCGAGGCCCACGAAGTCTTTGAGGCCCGTGAATTGCTAGAGCCACGAACAGCCCGCAGTGCCGCGCTTAACGCCACACCCGACGATATTGCGCTGCTCACGGATCATATCACGCAGGAACATGCGGCGTTGGATGCCGGAGATCGGGGGCGGGCGTTGTACCTCTCCGGGAAATTTCATCTCGAAATTGCACGGATCGCAAACCAACAGACAATCGCGGATATGATCGATGTCTTGATTGGGCGTTCATCACTGATCATTGCACTATATTGGCGCCGTGAAAGTGCATTATGCGAAAGCCAAGCGCACCACGCATTGATCACGGCTATCGGTAGAAATGACGGCGCGCGTGCGGAAGAATTAATGCAAAGCCATCTGGTTGATTTGCACTCTGCGCTTAATCTCAAAGAGTTACCTCAGATTGAGCAAAACCTGCATGCTATGTTGTTAGGGGGCACACAACGCTGAGCACGACCTTTGTGGTGCGACTTACAATTGTGCGAATTACGAGACTGGGGACCTTTTTGACGTAACTTTCAATATAAGCAAACGACGACTAAGCGGACATTGATGTTATTGCCGCGAACGGCAACATGTCCGCACAGAGTGAATTTGCTCAACAACGAATTCTGTACTTGTAGCGAATGTCCGGTTTGACCGACCGCACCGCACCGCAGCATAGCGTTGAGTTGGCCAAGGTCCGGTTGGGGCCGTCCATAGCGCTGACGTAGCCAGATTTTGGTAGTTGGGGTGCCGAATTCTAGGGCGGCTTTGAGGAAAAATTAGCCTAAAATAACGTATGGTTGAGGATACCCCATGGCCATTCGAACAAATCCTGTGACACACTCGTGAGTATGCAAAAGCTGATGCGTATCTTAACAATTCTTCTCCTAACATTCAGCGCTTTGGTCGTTGGTATCTTGGTCTTTGCACCGCAGGTCCCCATCCTCGTGCGCGAAGGATTTCCGTCCGAGGTCTGGGATGGCACAGGGCGCTATGCCCGTGTCGATGGTGTGCAGCGCGAGAATGCAGAACGTGGCCGCGCGCTTCCTGCGGCCGCACAATCCCGTTTTGAAGACACGGGTGGTCGCGCGATGCTTGTCGACCAAGGCGGCAAACTGATTTTCGAAAGTTATGGTCAAGGATTTGAGCCAACCGTTCGATTGAACTCATTTTCTTTGGTCAAAAGCCTTGTTGGGGCTCTTGTCATTCGCGCCTTGGCAGATGGGCGCATCGCATCGCTGGATGATCCGCTAGCGCTTTACTTAGGGCCGGATGCCCCAAATATTTCTATATTGGACGCGCTGACCATGACGTCCGGGTTACTCTATGATGGTGAGTCGCCCAAGTCGGTGGATGACGCGGGCTTTTCGCCATTTGGCCCACTGGCGCGGCTGCATGTCTTCGGGACTAAGGCCGTTTTGCCGGACCTTACTATTGACCCCGTCGCCCGCGGAGACTTTGCTTATCAAAGCGTGAATACCGCGCTTTTGGGTGCCGTCCTAGAAGTTGCTTACGATCAACCCCTTGCGCAACTTCTTTCGGTTTTGATCTGGAAACCTGCGGGTGCAACTGATGCAGATTGGCTGGTTCACGCAAGGAACGATAGCGTCTCTGCCTATTGCTGCCTATATGCGCGGCCAACAGACTGGCTCCACGTCGGGCGTTATCTGTTGGACAACGGAACGCCTGAGGCACCATTCTTGCCCGACGATCTGTGGCGGGATTTCATTCGACCCGACCTTGCCGCCTCAGTGCGGCAACAGGGTACCTACGGATGGCATTTGAGGCATGACGTTCTGGATCGGAAAGGGGAAACATTGGCTGGGCCATTTGCCTATTTTATGGGCCACGGCGGGCAGATGCTATATCTACTACCGGACAGCGACATGTTGGTTGTCCGATTCGGCGAACGCCTTCAGCTGTTGCATTCAACGCTATATGAATTGGCGCCACCGACCTGATCGGCGAAAATGCTGTAGGTCCACGAATGTCTCCTTCGGTAGGCTGCGGTGCAGCATATTGATCCGATGGTGAAGGTCCGGTTCGGGCCGTTCATGTCGGTAAAATTCAGACCGCTTAACAAAATTGTGGCGACGCGGATAACCAACGACGTGACGAAGCACTGTCTGTACACGCCGGCCTTTTAGACAGCAGAGCTACCCGATCACAAAAGAACATGGCTAATTGCTGGAAAAAGGAAGTTTTGTGACAGGAAAGGAAGAATACCGTGAAAAATCACAAAGTGTGTGGGGCGACACATAGTTTTACCTTTTTCGATGGGCTAAGTCATTGATTTTACGAAGGCCGAATTTCTATCAACGCACGAGCCTTACCTTTTGCGACTCATAACTTTGCCTCTCAAGACAGACAATCTGAGAGCCGTCGTTCGTTTATATAGCAGCGAATGGCATCGAAGAGCCCAATCTGTGAATTTGAACTTTGTGCTGCGTGCGCTCGCAGCGAGAAGAATGCCGCGTAAGCGAAAACCGTCATGCCGTCGCGCAGCGAGGTAAACCGTCATTGGTGCAGCCGGCAGCATGGATCAAGCGGCGAACTTACCAGTCGCGGACATTTCTGCCCCTGATCGGTCGTTCAAAGCCGCTCTTCATAGAAAGAAGAGTGTCTGCCCTAGCCTCCCAGTCTTCATTTGATCGAGGTGTTCTTTGCAAAGTGTTGAAATACTGAGAAATTGAGCATCTTCCGCGAAACCTTAAAAGCAGAGAACCATTTTTATCTGGGGCTTGGGTGGTTTTAGGCCTCGGGACTTATCAGCCCCGAGACCATTGGCTAAACGCGGAACAGCGAAAACTTCTTGGTCAGCGCATTAATCACATCGGTCTCACCAAAAACGCCAACACAGATCAGATCATGCTCATCAGAGGCCTTTTCGGCGGTTGTCTGCAATTGAATTTCAGTGCCGCCATGGAACATCGTTTCAACGAAGGCGGATGTGATGATCTGTTGTTGTTCACAATCCGACTTGAACGACCACATTTTTGCAGGTGTCCCCGTGAGCAGAACAAACGGATAGGTCGAGATGCCATAAAAGCGGACATCATCCTCCGTTTGGTAGTCGACAAAAATGCCCAACCCTGCCCCAGATGCCTGCTGCGCCAATGACTGTGCGACATGACCGGTTGCATTGAGGATGAGGGGCGTATCGCCCCTCCATTTCTTGCTGATAACGATTACTGATTTATGTGTCATATGTCACCTCACGCGAATTGAACAAGGGGTTTATCATAGCCACCGAAGGCAAAGAATGCAGCGTTCACAATGCGGTCGCCGTGTCCACGTGCAGGTTCAACTGCATGCGGCTGCGAGGCATCAAACAGCACCATCTCCGGCGCATTCGGGCGTATCGTTAAACTTGGCTTGCCCAGAATATCGCGATCAAGGCCATAATCGGCGCGCTTTGCCGCCTCATACTCTTCATCACTGAACTGGCGGTTCCAAAATTCGATGGACCCACCCTCACTGGGCATATCCATGTACACGTTGCACCCAAGTCGTTTCTGCAGGCCCAGATGTGACAAAAGCGGCGTCACGGTCTGGTCGATGTGTGGATGTGCGCCACCACCCGTGCGCCAATGGCGCACGATCTCTGGCAGGAACGTTTGATCATCCCGGTGCGCAATCTTCAGGCCAGGTGCCCATGCATCGAGGACCATTTTACCAACGCGGCTCATCGGCGAACCGAAGGGGAAAACGCTGTTTTGAAGAAGGCGATTTGTGTCTGCTGCCTGCGCAAAGTAACTACGTTCCTTCTCCTCACTTTCATGCGCTTCACCCACGGATGTCCCGATAACGGAAAAGTCGCTGGCCCAAAGATAGGTGGTGTTCTGGGTGTGGTAGCGAATGTTGCGCAACGCGATATCGCGCTCCGTTTCCATCATGAAGTTCTCAATGCGGATCGCGCTGATCTTGTTCGTAATCAAGTCAGTCAGGGATTGCGAGGTGATCGCGGTTGCGAAACCATTTTTTACAGTAGTACTTTCCATCAGATTTCTCCTCAAATTGCGATGGGTTTCTGGATAGTTGAAAGGGCCTCATCAGGGGGGCAGATGAGATTTTCGATGATGTGGAACCAATTGGCGTTGCCGCTGGCCGAAATGCCCGGACGCGCGATGTCGAGCATGTCGGCTGCGAAGTCCCGAAGGCTGCACGGACGCTGGGAATAGGGATCATAAATCTCTGCAGCGAGGCCATGTTTGGCGGCCAGGCGGCAGTTTTGTTCCAGCCAATGACGTGTCGAGGCGTCAAAGAATGGAGCGAGGTTGCGTGGTTTGACGCGTGCGACAAATTCCAGGCCCTGCATGAAAGTTGCCAGCGCCACGTTGGATGTCGCGTCTTCTGCGATGTCAGCTGCACGCATCTCGACGGTATTCAGCCCCGCGCGACCCGGGCGGATATCCAGCCAAAGGTCACTTTCACCCTTGGCTGCATCCACCGCAACTTGCTGATCGATAAAGGCATCATATTGGGCGCGACTTGTTGCCGGTGGCGGGCATTGTGACCCCAAACCGAACAGAATATTGCGCCGATAGGAGGCACACCCGGTATCTTGTCCCTCCCACATTGGCGACGACGCATTTGCCGCAATCAAGATAGGGGTGACGGGCCAATATTGTGCCATGCGGTGAATAGGTGTGTCACTGTCGTCAAACGTGCCGATATGAATGTGAAGCCCGGACACCAGAAGCTGTTTGACAGCTTGACCCAGTCGCGCTTCAATTTCGCTGTAACGGGCGTCTTCACGTGCCGGCTGGTCCAACCAGCGTCCATACGGATGTGTGCTGCCGGTAAACAGCGTCAGACCGTATTCTGCCAAAACCAAACTAGCGGTTTGGCGTGAGGTTGTGATATCCGCGTACAACATGTCAGCTATAATGGCTGGCTCGGTCAACAGCTCGATCTGACAGGCCTTATATTCGCGCGAAAACTTGTCGCCCAGATTTTCAGCCAGATGCTTGAACTGCGGTTCCGTCAGGCTGACCAGATCACCGGTCAGTTTAGACACGACGAAATGCTCCTCCTCGATCCCCATCGTTGCGAGATCTGGCAGGTCATATTCTTTAGACATGGTTTAGGCCCTCCGTTTTCAGGCGTGTGATCGCGCGCGACATCCCCGGCAGAAGTTTCGCCCGGCCCTCCGGCGTCGCAATCAGGTCGTTGCAGATTTCAATGGTCACGGTTCTTGCGCCCATCGCGTGATAGTGACGTGCGATGAACGCTCCGGGGTGCGTACCCGGGTAGGGCTCATCCATGCGCACTGCATGGCTTGCAGCAAATTCGGCCTGCAGTTGGGTCAGCAAGAAGTCGGCCGAGCTATCCAGCTGATGATCGCAGACCCCAACATCGACCTCGCGCCGCTGCCCGCGCCACATGCGGTTAAAGCTGTGCAGATCGACCAGAAAAACGCCCGATGCGGAGGCCGCAGTGTTTTTCAGATGCTCTGCAATGCGCGCGTGGAAGCCTGTATATGCACCCCGAAGGGATTCTTGTTTCACCAGGTCCCGGACGGATTGATAACCGTCTGGCCGATCGGCATCGAAGGCCTGATCAGGGGACCGATTAAGATCAATCCCAAGACGTCCTACGGTGCCAGTGAACAGGGTCGCGCCCACGTCGGCCGCGAGATCAGCGGCCAGTTCGGCGGTGCCGATATCCACCGCAAAGTGGGTGCCATTCAGGGCGGCATATTCTGCCTGCAGGTCAGGATCGCCGAGCGCCTGAGATGCATGCGGCGCGATAATGATTGTCGATATTGCGTCTTTTGGTTTGAACGTCTTGCAGTTGTCGCACCCACCCACGCATGTGGATTGTTGGGTCACGTCTGCATGTGTGCCATTCTTGCACATAGGTCACTCTCCCGTTGGGGCAGACGGCGAGTGACGGTCACAAGTATTTGCAATGTGCTCCCGTTTTGAATAGGAGAACCCCAGCTAAACTTATGACTCAGCTTGCCATCTGGCTTTTTGATGATTTCAGGTTTGGTCGGCCACTTGTCGCCTAGCGGAGCGGGTGGCCTTTTTAATTTGGAATATCTGGGTCGGCAGGCCTCCACTCACTGCTCATGTCCCTCTTACCTCCAGGGGGACTTCTCTTATTGTACAAGCTATCGCGGGTCTGGAGTCCCGACAAATACTGATAGCGCTATAATAATTGGCGGCGCACCCTGTGCGAGGTGGGAAAAACAGCATCGCGGACTCATCAATGATGAGTTTTCGCATTTGCTGCATCACCGCCTCCTTGTGATGAGACGACAATTCCTCCTCTGCGGTGGCAATGATTCACCCATTTTTAATTTTTGTGTGCTGGGACAGCATCTCAGAGACTTTATCCACATTGCGGTCGTTTAATTCGGCCAATTGACGCAATAATCTCTCCACTGAAGACGAAATAGAAGTTGTTTTCCTCTTTTTGCAGCAAACGAAGAGGAAAACGTTGCGCACTCACTCTGGTGTCGGTAATGGAAGAGCATTTAACGTCTATGAGTAGAGAACACGTTGCCGAGAAACCGCGAAAATATCATTCGTCTAACATGCGAGTTCCTCGACAAGCTGCCGGAAGCAACCCGGCAGGCGGAGAATGTAGATGACCAGCTGACGAACAACACCAAGATCTGCGCGGCACTTCAGGCCGCACTTGGTGAGGAAGACAAGGGCGGCTTAACGGCCAACGTTGTCAAAAACATCAGATCAAAGAAGGTTGTTAGCCCTAAACCTGAAAAGAGTATCTGGGTAACACTTGAGAACGCCATCTGTGCGTTCAAGACCGATGGCTACCCCGAGCTTGCCGCCCTGCAATCGGAGATTATGGCGTTTGCAGCGCTTAAGGACGACTCTTTCAATGACACAATCACCACTCTGTTTCACACCAACAACGCGAAGATCCATTTTGCTCCCGAGTTGATCGGAGAATACATCGTCTACAGACAGATTTCGGAGACTACTGCGGTTGTTAAGAGTCTGCTGTCCATCACGGCACAACCATCGAACTCAGCAATGCGGTTCCACTTCGGCCGTCTTGACCACCCTTATACCTACAGGTTTGCCCGTGGTCGAGTATTGGAGCTGGAAAAGTGCTTCACGCTTGTGGGTGCCTTATATGACCCCGACGGCAAACGTCTGGATGGTTTGATGATGTCATCAATTGCAAAAATGGATGAACACAAGATCAACGAAAACGAACTGCATTTTGCTTCTGGTCTGCACACTATGTCCGGCGATTACACCGAGCCCTGCAGCAGTAAGCTCGTCATCATCCGTTCGGATCATGAAAAAGAGCTGCAGCAAATAGACGTGGATCTAGAAACGGGTGCCATTCGAAAGAAGGCGGAAGTTGCTATCAAGCGTGAAGAGAAAGCGTCTATGACTTTCGACGACGCCGTGCTGGAGTTGAAGTTTCGGACGCAGTTAGATTTTGCGTTCCTGCGGCATGCTCTCTCAAACGAGATTTCCGAGCCTACGGATACATTGCACTACGCAAGACAGATTTACTGATCACTTCAGCACCGATGGTGAGATAGTAGATCGTTAATGGAGATGGCAGGGCCCTAGTGGTTGCAAATCTGTTGAACGAATATGCGCTTTCAACGGCCACGGCGGAATGTTCGCAAACGAAGCACACGAAAGCCTCCCGCCCGTAGTGCTATTCGCCGCTCTCGCACGCCGTGCAAACCAGACCTTGGTGCCTGGAAATCGAACGGAGGCTTCGTCTGGGACTGAATCGTTGGAGCCGCGTGTGCCGAAAAAACGGTCTGAATTTCGTTGCTAAGCGAGGCATTGAGCGGCCGCTCTGGTGGTTTTTGCTGTAACGCGACGGCGAGCGTGCCGCACCCGCAAAGCGATGCTGCGTCAGCAATAGCCGCAGGTGCACAAGTCCGGTTTGTCCCGCACACTTCCCATTCGCGGACCTAAAGATTTCGCATTTGCAGCGAATGGCCGGTTCGACAGACCGCGCCGCAGTAAATCGACACGAGAGTGAACGGCAGCAATGGGCCGCTAGCTCGCTAGGCTTCCTTCAGATAAAAAAATCATGCCATTCAAAAGTCCTAAGTCACTATCGGAGGACATTCGTTGCACAAACGAGGAACTGCCGATGAACGAACGAGCGTCGTTTTCGGACGCTGCGACTACCCATCCTTGAGCAGTATCTGCGGCGTCGTTATTGGGGCAGACGCGAAATCTAAATATCATGCCTAACCTTTGACTGAACTTACTCAACAAGCCGTAAAGACCCAACGAAACAAGAGACTGCTTTCAGAATACGCAACAGCAAAACTCAAAGCGTCTGAATGGCGGGTTTGGGCCGCCCTTGCGGATTGCCGTGCGCCTGTGGTTTGAACATGCTGCAATGGGTCTAATCCCGGGAGTGCCCCCTAAGTTTCTATATGAAACTGCGCCAAGGTGATCTGGATCGCCTGTTGACCCTGTGTCATGCTTCAAGCCCAACCATCACGGAACGGAGCGTATTTTGCAGGAAATGACCCAGAAGCTTTGGGATAAGCAAAACCAACATCCCGACGACAGATTTCGGCTCTTTCGCGCTGTCGGAAAGGTGGTTGCGCCGAAAGCCGTGCTCTATGCCGGTAGCTACGTAGATGTCGCACCGTCCTTTATCTTTCCAAATGTCACTTATGTTGACATGGATCGACGTGCCAAACGCTTTTTTGAAGACGAAACTGGCGTTAAAGAAATTGTAGCAGCAAAGGATACTGCTGCGCCCAATGTGCAGTTTTCATTCATTCATACCGACTACGCAAAGCTCTCTTTACCTTGTCCGTCGTCAGAGTTTTTGGAACCAATGGCGGCCTAATCTAAGAGAGAGTTTGGCTCATCTGGTTTGTTTGATTATGCGGCACGCTGGCGGTGATGCAAGCGCCGCGTTTCGAGCGTCTTTCGTTTGATCCTTTCCCTTTGTTTTAGAATGGCTTTGTCGCGGCCGAAGTAGACATCGGCGGGTGTGACGTTGTTGATGCTCTCGTGGTCCCTCTGGCAGATGTTCTGGCATAGGGTCAGTGTGCTTGGCACCGCTGTCGTCTGGATTGATGAGGCTCAGGATCTCTTTTGTGCTGATCGGAAGCTTATCTTGCGCGCGCTTAAGTCGCTTATGCAGGGAGACAATGCTATTGCTGTCGTTTTGTCTGGCACTGAAGAATTGGCGGAGGTCATCCGTTCTGACGCGCAGGTGAAGCGTCGTTTTAGGTCAATGGTACTGCCTGAGTTGGTCGAGTCCATCGATGGCGACATGTATCGCACCGTCATGGCAGATTATTGCGGTCGGGTTGGATTGGAGCCGCCAGTTGAGGCGGACTTGATTGGTCGCGTCTTCCATGGCGCACGATACCGCTTTGGGCGTGCTGTCGAGCTGTTGTTGTTGGCTATGGAATTCGCGATTGAGCAGGATGATGAGTATCTGACCATCGATCACTTCGCATCCGCATATGCGATGAATGAGGCCTGTCCGGCGTCGGAAAATGTCTTCTATGCAGACAACTATCATGTCTTGAATCCCGATGCAGGTGATGACACGCCAATGCCGCGATCGCGCCGGAAACGGAAAGGATGAACGCTATGGCAGCTTTATTCCCAGATCTTCCGTTTCAGCCTGACGAAACGCCCATGTCATGGGCAGCACGACTAGCGGCCTTCCATACGGGAGGCCGCGTTCTGCCGTTTCTAAATACCATGAGTATCTCAGCTGCAGATCTTGCAGCGGGTAAACCTGAAGCTGTCGAGCGATTGTGCCAGATCACCGGCCAGGACCCGGAACCTGTTTTGGCAAACACGATTACAGCTATGGGCGAACGCCGATACAGCCTTCGTGGAGCCGAGTTTTCTGCCGAGTTCACCACTGGTGTTGTGACGCGGTATTGCCCGCTTTGCCTTGTCGAAGATCGCGGTGGGTAGGCTTGGCCAAACGCAGCAATGAAGCATCGTTTACTCTGGCGACTGTCACCCGTGCGGACCTGCCGAAAGCATAATATCTCGTTGAGAAATGCACGCTTAGGCAAGTGGACTGACATGCTCCATGAGGTTCAAGCAATGCACGGCACTTTGGCAGCAGATTGCAGTTCGGCACAGACGTTTCCTTCGCGGGTTCCATCATCGCTGCAAGAGTACGTCGAAGGACGTCTTGAGGGGCAGGCGGGACCTGCGTGGCTAGACGGGCAGGATATTGACCAAGGCTGCCGCGCTGCGCACATGCTTGGTGGCCTGATGGCATATGGTTCAGCTCGAAAGGCGGCTGAAATGACGGGAGATATGTGGGACGAAGCGGGTCGCGCCGCTTGGCCCGTGGTTTGTGATGGTGAAGGCGCAATCCGTGAGCTCATCACTACACAGCTTTTGAGCGCGATCAAAAAGAACGGCCACCCAAGTCCGAGGAACGCGTTTGGTATGCTCTATGCCTGGCTGTTCGCTAGTAGATTGTCAAAAGATCCTGGTCCCATTCGCGACATCGTGCGCGACGTCATCATCGACAATGTGCCATTGGTGCCGGGCCAGATGCTTTTGGGCGAGCAGATCACGAAACCTCGTTTTGCCAGTATTGCCTCTATTGCGAAGGCTGAGCACCTTCATTCAAAGACGCTGACGAAAATTCTGGAGCTGGCTGGTGTTATTGATGAAACGGAGCCGTTGAAAGGCGCGCCGAATGTTGTTGCGGATTACGCTAAGGCGAAACCTCTCATTGAACGCGCGAAGCACGCAACGCCAGTCACCCAGGTCCCAGACATGTTGTCCGCATCTCGGCCATTGGTTGCTTCTTTGATTGAATTGGGCCAGCTGCGCAGAATACAGGATCACGATGAGCTCAAAAGTAAGGTTGGGAAAGCGATCGACGGGCGATCAATCGCTGAAGTTCAAAAATTTATTCAGACGCAATTAGAAGTCGTTGAAAATGCACCCTTTGGATATGTGCATTTGGCAAAAGCTGCCGAGAAAACCAAAGTGACGTTACTGGCAATTCTGGAGCTTTTATTCGGTCTACATCTAGGGAGGGTTTATCGGCTGAAGGGGCAACATGGATTTGACGCGGTGTTGGTTTCGCCAGACGCGATCATGAAGTGTATTGAAGATCCGCCTGAAGATGCCTCTGATGCGGTGCGGTTTTGGATGGGCTGATTGCTATCAAGCTGATCGGTCCACATCTAGCTTTCAAAATGCTGCCTTCGGGTGGCATTTTTTTTAAACTTTCGATGGCCATTTGATGTCGGTAAGTGGCCACTTTGGCCGCCAAGCGCATGTCAAAGTTCAATGAAATAAGGGGATAATTCTCACTGGATGGCCAAGTTATGGTGTGTCCGACAGGACATGCCCATGAATATTGCAATTTGGCCCTAGCGGGTGCCAATCTGTACTCATAAATTTGCCATCGGCTAAATTCGTTCTGAGAACCGAATTTAGCCGATGTGCCAATTCTACTTCAATGATCAGGGGCGGCAAACTGAGTCTCGTTGCGATCGTAAATCAGCTGATCAAAATAACAATAAGATGGCTTCTAACCAAATTACCTTACAATAGAATCAATCCAATCGTGAAAGCATGCGACTGCAGACCGGATTTTGCGGTCTGGGGAGGCGACCAGATAGAAGTTCTGGCTGGTGGGGACGGCTTCTTCGAAGGGAAAAACTAAATCGCCTCGATTGACGTAGTTCTTTGTGAACAAAGTATCGACAATTGCGATGCCGCGCCCTGCTGTGACACTTTCGAGCGCAAGCAGCGAGGATTCAACTGACAGCCAAGTCGAAGGCACCACACTTTTCATCCCCAATTCGCCAAACATACGCGGCCAGTCGTTTTCGGAACCGACAATACTAACAATGTCTGCGGCCTTAAGTTGGGCCGGATCCCTTTGTAGCGCATCGGCAACCTGAGGGCTGCAGATTAGAGACGCCTGACCGCGTCTGAGCTGCCAAATATCCCGTTCTGGCCAATCGCCATTGCCATAGCGAATATCCACATCAATCGTTGCGTCGTTCAGCCTGTCCGACCATACGGTGGTCGAGACCACGACGTTAATCTCGGGGTGCAGGGCACGGAATTCGTGCAATCTGGGGGCCAGTACAATCACACCGAACGAGATCGACGCACGGACATGCAGCGTCGTTTGTTTCTTGGTTTGGAACAGCCCATCTGTCGCGGTCTGCAGGTCGACGAATGATTGACGTACAGGCTGGGCGTAGGCCTGCCCGATGTCGGTCAACTCGACGCCTTTTGGCAGCCTTTTGAACAACTTCATCTCGAGCGTTTCTTCGAGCAGCTTGATATGCTGACTGACTGCTGCGGGCGTGAGATTTAACTCATCCGCAGCGGCGGCAAAAGATCCATGGCGCGCCGCAGCTTCAAAGGTGCTCAGCCAAGTCACATGCGGAAGACGTCTCATGGCGATATCCCAATCGTTCTTCTGCCACAGTTGCCTGCATTTGTATTGCCAATCAACCCTGCATGCACAATCAAATTTAGGCCTAAGCCGCAAGTTTGTTTGTTTGCGCAGGCGTCTCTGGTCCGCTTTTTTGGCGGCTCTTAGAAAGGCGGGCGTAGACCTTGGATACCTGTGAATTTGATTACGTCATTGTGGGCGCGGGATCTGCCGGTTGCGTGTTGGCGAACCGGCTGTCCGAGGACGGTAAGTTCACGGTTGCACTGCTCGAAAGCGGGGGGAGCGATGCGCGGTTCTGGGTTAAGGTTCCGTTGGGCTATGCCATTAACGTCGCAAACCCGAAATTGAATTGGGGATATCGCACCGAGGCGGACGAAGGACTGAACGCCCGTTCGATCAGTTGGCCCAGAGGGCGGGTCATCGGCGGGTCGAGTTCGATAAACGCGATGACCTACATAAGAGGTCTGCCGCAGGATTTCGATGATTGGTCGCAGGCGGGCGCCACGGGCTGGCACTGGGATAACGTGCGTGCAGTCTTTGACCGCATGGAAACCCACAGCGAACTTACACCGACGGGCCGCAGCACCCGTGGTACGGGGCCGGTCTGGGTGTCGGACCTATCAGACCGAATGATGCCTTTTTCGGATACCTTTTTGAACGCAGGCCGTGATGTCGGTTACAAAGTGGTCGACGACCTGAACGTGGAGGGGGCCGAGGGCATAGGCTATTATCGCAGCACTGTGCGCGGCGGTTTTCGGTGGTCTGCGGCGGATGCGTTTTTGCGATCTGCGAAACGGCGCCAGAATTTGGCGATCATCCGCGATGCCGATGTCACCCGCCTGACGGTTGCGAGCGGCAAGGTCACTGGGGCTGCATTTGTGCGCGCGGGAAAGACCAGCCAGATCACGGCCCGCAAGGAGGTTATTCTGTGTGCTGGTGCGATCAATTCACCCAAGCTATTGCAACTGTCCGGTCTTGGTCCGGTCGCACTGCTGAAATCACACGGTATTCCGGTGGTGCGCGACCTGCCAGAAGTCGGGCGAGGGTTGCAGGACCATTTGGCTGTTTCCTATCAATTCGCTGCAACTGAACCGACGCTCAACACGCAGTTGGGCGGGATGCTGGGCAAGCTGATGATGGGAGCGAAATATCTGCTGACGCGATCAGGCCCACTGTCCGTACCGGTCAATCAGGTTGGCGGGTTTGTCCGTTCTTCCCCTGACAATCGCTTCCCGGACATGCAGATGTATTTCAATCCAGCCTCCTATGCGATGACGTCCTCGGGCAAAGCGGTGCTGGATCGTACCCCCGGGTTTCAAATCTCTGCACAACCCTGTCGCCCGACGAGCAGAGGCCGCATCGAGATCGTGTCGCCCGATCCATATGTTGCCCCCGGCATCCAGCCCAATTCCCTTTCGACTGACGCGGACAAACACGCGGCCATTCAAGCAGGTAAGGTCTTGCAGCAGTTTGCAGCGGCCGACAGCCTGAAGGCCGTCACATTGCGGGCCAAGGCCCCCGATCTGATGGCGCTGGACGACGACGGCTTGCTCGCTGATTTCAAACAACGTGCGTCGACCGTCTATCACCCCACCTGCACTTGCCGGATGGGGCGCGATGATCAGACGTCGGTTCTGGATGCCCGTTTGCGGGTGCATGGGGTAGGGGGTGTACGTGTCGTGGATGCCTCGGCTTTCCCAAATATTACGTCTGGAAATACCAACGCACCAACAATGATGCTGGCCATGCGTGCAGCCGATCTGATCCTGGAGGATGCCTCGTGAAGCTTGCGAACCTTGTAACCTTTGTGGTTGGCAACCCACCGCCGCGCCATGGTGGTCGGTATTTTATCTTTGTCCGCATTACGACTGCATGCGGTATCACAGGCGTTGGTGAAATCTACAACGCCACGTTTGGACCAGATATTTGCTGCGCCATGGCCCGCGATATGTTCGACCGTCATTTTGACGGCGCAGACCCCCACCACATCGAGGCGTTGTTTCGCAAATCCTACGGTGCGGGGTTCACCCAACGGCCAGATGTCAGCGTGATGGGCGTGTTCAGCGGCTTGGAAATGGCATGTTGGGATATCGTTGGAAAAGCCGCAGACAAACCGGTTTATGAGCTGCTTGGCGGGCGCGTGAATGATCGTTTGCGCAGCTATTCCTACATCTACCCCGCCAGCGGCGATGTGTATCCAGACCCTGACACGCCTAATGCCTATAATGATCCCGCCATCGCCGCCGAAGTGGCGCATGGGATGGTGGAACAAGGTTTTACCGCCCTGAAATTTGACCCTGCTGGACCGTTTTCGATTTATGATGGTCGTCAACCCGGACTGGATGATATCGCGCTTAGCGCAGCGTTCTGCCGTGAAATTCGTGCAGCTGTTGGGACGCGCGCGGACCTGTTGTTCGGCACCCATGGTCAATTCACCGTGTCGGGTGCGAAACGCATGGCACGCGCGATTGAGCCGTTTGATCCGCTATGGTTCGAGGAACCTATTCCGCCAGAAAACCCCGCAGATATGGCTCAGGTCGCGGCCTATACATCCATCCCTGTCGCGGCAGGCGAACGATTGTGCACCAAGCACGAATTTGCCCGTATGCTCGAGGTAAGCGCTGCATCGATCCTGCAAATTAATCTGGGACGCGTCGGCGGCCTTTTGGAGGCCAAGAAGATCGCGTCGATGGCGGAAACGCGTTCGGCCCAGATAGCGCCGCACCTTTATTGTGGACCCATTGTCGCGGCGGCCAACATTCAAATCGCCACCTGCACCCCGAATTTTCTGATCCTTGAAAGCATTGGAACTTTTGATGGGCCCTATATGTCTGCCGTGACAGGCGGGATCACATGGGACAACGGCTATATTATTCCGCCAACCACCCCCGGTTTGGGGTTGGAACTTGACGATGCTGCCATCGCAACAATGCCATTCGAGGGGACAGAGCTTCACCTTGAAATGGCGCAAACACCTATCACACCATGAGACAGGAAACCTTATGCTGACACTTGATAAATTCTACATTGATGGCGCTTGGGTTGATCCGGCGTCTGATGCCACAATGCCGATCATGAACCCCGCCACCGCTGCGCAAATCGGCACGGTGAGCATGGGCAACAGCACCGATATTGACCGCGCCGTGGCCGCCGCCAAACGCGCGTTTGAGACGTTTTCAATGACGTCCAAAGAAGAGCGGCTCGCGCTTCTGCACAGGCTGCGTGTTGAAACCGAGGCCCGACTAGGCGACCTCGCCACCGCGATGACTGCTGAAATGGGCGCACCTGCGACGATGTCGCTTGAGGTGCAGGCCGATTCCGGACTTGGCCACCTTGATGATTTCATCAAGGCGCTTGAGGCGATGGAAGACGAAGAGATCTTGCCAAACGGCGACATCATCACCCGTGAACCGATCGGCGTTTGCGGCTTGATCACACCTTGGAACTGGCCGATCAACCAGATCGCGCTTAAGGTCATACCAGCGCTTGCGACGGGCGCGACCTGTGTACTGAAACCGTCAGAGCACACACCGATTTCCGCGCAAATCTACGCCGAAATTGTCGAAGCCGCCGGATACCCCGCCGGTGTGTTCAACCTTGTGCAGGGGGATGGCCCAACTGTCGGTTCCGCCATGTCACAGCACCCTGATATCGACATGATGTCCTTCACCGGATCAACCCGCGCGGGCACTGCCGTTTCGCGCGACGCCGCCAGCGATATCAAACGTGTCACGCTTGAGCTTGGCGGTAAATCACCCAACCTTGTGTTCGCCGATGCTGACCTGCCCAAACGTGTTACCGAAAGCGTCGAAGGCTGCTTTTACAACACGGGCCAGTCTTGCAATGCGCCCACTCGCCTTCTTGTAGAGCGCAGCTGTTACGACGAGGTTCTGAGTCTCGCAAAAACGGCAGGGGAGGCACAAAAGGTCGGCGATCCTGCTCAGCCCGGCGATCATATCGGCCCATTGTTTGACAAGATCCAATACGATCGCGTGCAGGCCATGATCCAAGTTGGGATCGATGAGGGGGCCAAGCTGCTTGTCGGCGGTCTGGGCAAGCCTGAAGGTCTTGAAGACGGCTGGTACGTGAAGCCTACGATCTTTTATGATGTTGACCACAATATGCGCATCTCGCGCGAAGAAATCTTTGGTCCTGTCCTTGTGATCACCCCTTTCGACAGCGAAAAAGACGCAATCGCAATGGCCAACGACACCGATTACGGTCTGGCCGCCTATGTGCAATCCGGCGATGAGGCGCGCGTATCACGCGTCGTGCGTCGTCTGCGTGCGGGGACGATCCAGATCAACGGGCGCGGGCCGGATTATGGCTCTCCGTTCGGGGGCTATAAACAGTCTGGCAACGGGCGCGAAGGCGGCGTGTTTGGCCTTGAGGATTACCTCGAAGTGAAGGTACGTCCACCCTTCGCGCTATAAGGCCAAGCCCCTGACAAACAAAAACGGCGCGGAGATATCCGCGCCGTTTTCTATTGGTGATAACGGAACTTACAGCGCTTTGGACGCGATCCGATAGGTGCTGCGCATTGCAGCGCGGTCTGTATAACAGCCCCGCAAATGGCGGCTTCCGCTTTCGGCAACATAGCCTTCGCGGCCATGCACGATGCGGTGATTGTCAAAGACAATGCAATTGCCCGCCTCGGACCGGAATTTCATCACGAAACGGTCGTCTTGCATCATGCGGATGAACTTGATGAAGGCGGGATAGTAAACATCCAACAGCTCCTGCGGCAGGTCCATGTTGTCTTGCAAGTGCTGGGAAATCGTCACCCCTGTCACGTCGCCGTTCTGATCCGTTTCAATGACCTTTTGATGGGATTGGTAATCAATCTTGTCATGGCGATAGAAGAACGGAATTTTGTGGGTCGCAAGCAGGTCATATGCCTCCGGGTCTTCTTCTTTCAGGGCCAACGCAACGGCGATGCCATCAAGGAAAAGGGATGCCCCGCCGTCCACCGTATTCTCGATGCAGTGTAGGAACTGAACGCCAGGGGCGGCTTCCTCTCCGGGGAGGTCGGTGTGCATTTCCAACGGACCGGCGGTGAACGCCAGATTGGTTGGATTGATTTCAACGCGCACGTTAAAGAATAAGCCTTCGCCGGACGGCGTCACAGGGCCGATAGCCTCGACCAGATTAGGCAGGCTTTTCTCGCTCGATTCCATGTCCGTGACGATGGCGATCCCGTCTTCGATAAGAGCACGCGTCAGGGCTACGCGGCCTGCCGCAGTACCGATGACCTCTGCCTGCGCGACACGTTTGATCTTAGGCAGGTGGTCATTGTACCAAACGCGTCGCGGTAAAGCAGCCACGTCGGAAGGACGGCCTGTAGTGGCAATGTCTTCCAAAAGATGCAGGGGCACTTCGCTTGGGGTGTCTTCTGTTTCCCAATCGATCACCAATGCGTCCTCGCGAAAGGCCAGTGCTTTTGCCTTTGGCGCACTTGCGAGCTGCGACACATCAAAAACCCTTTCACGGGTTTGCGGGTCAATGCTCGACGTGCTCGCGTCGCGCAGCCAGTAATAATTGAAGTATTTGGGACCGTTAGAAAGCGGGATCACCACTCCGGTTTCTTGAAGATCAAACTGTGTCTGAGTCATAATCTCTATCTCGTTTTTGAGGTCGTTAGTTACTTGGCGTAGATGTTGTTTTCTGCATCCAAACGTCGTCGGATTTCGCGCAGATGCGCTTCGGCCTGACCGGGGTAATCATCAAGTTCACGGGCCGTTTTCTCCGCAATTTCATCGGACAGAACTCGCAGTTTTTGGCCTGTCTGTAGTGCACGAATAAAGGTCTCGGCAGCGCGTTCGAAATAATAGAGGCGGTTGAACGTGTCTGCGACCGACGCCCCAACCACGAGAACACCATGATTGCCCATCACCATGACTTTCTTGGCCGGATCAGATAGCATCTGCGCACAACGAATGCCTTCGTCCTCGAACGCAAGACCGCCAAAGGCATCATCGACAACATAACGATTGTAGAAGGTCGCCGTATTTTGATCGATCGGCAGGAGAGTGCTGTCGTCCAGACAGGCCAAAACAGTCGCCCAGATCGAATGCGTGTGCATGACACATCGCGCATGCGGGCACTGTCGGTGGATCGACGCATGTAGCCCCCACGCCGTGGGATCAGGGGCATTGGGGCCCGTCAACACGTCAGGGTCATTGGCATCGAGCATCAGCAAGTCGGACGCGCGGATGTTCGAGAAATGCACCTGATTGGGATTGATCAAGAACTGCGTGCCGTCCTCATTCACCGCGAGACTGAAATGATTGGCGACCCCTTCGTGCATATCCAGACGGGCGGCCCATTGAAAGGTCGCTGCAAGGTCGGTCCGTTCGGCCCAGTGTTCCATGTTTGCGCCCCCCATGGTCAGCGCGCCAACACAGGTTTCGACAGGCCAGTAGGGATGACCTCGTAACCGGCCTCCTCGGGTTCGTCATCGACCAGTTCTGTCGGGAAACCGGGTGCTGTGATCTTCAGACCGGTGGCATCTTCGAGGCGGCGAATGATATTCGGCGACAGTTCCCGTTCGCCGTATTTTGCAATCCCGTCATCAAAAATCTCAACCAACAGGGGGCTGATTTCCAGCGGCACATTTGCGGCCTCAGCCAGAGATTGAAACAGGCCGATGTCCTTTTTCACAAGGTCCATCGTAAAGGACACGTCGCGCGATCCATTCAGGATCAACTGGCTTTCGGTTTCATGCACAAAGGATGTCCCAGAGCTGATTTTCATCGCCTCATAGGTCGTGTTCATATCGATGCCTGCAGCCTTCATCGTCACAAGTGCTTCGCAGCACGTCAGCAAATTTGCGGTAGCAAGGTAGTTGGTCATCACCTTCAGCGTCGATGCCGACCCGATCTCACCGGTATGCAGCACACGGCGCCCCAGTGTGGTCAGCGTTGGTAACATCCGCTCAAACGTCGCGCGATCACAGCCTGCAAAGATCGAGATATTGCCAGTATCAGCGCGATGGCACCCGCCTGAGACAGGGCATTCGATGGCAGAGCCGCCTTTCTCCGTCACCAGCGCGGCAAGGCGTTTCACCTCTGACACTTCTGTGGTGGACATTTCCATCCAGATTTTTGTGTCATCAACATGTGGCAACATCGCTTCGACCACCGCCGCGCAGGCCTGTGGGGATGGCAAACAAGTGATGACAGCATCGCACGATTGCATCAGCTCTGCGGGGCTTTCTGCCGCTTTTGCGCCTTTGGCGACAAATCCGGCCACCAGTTCGGGGTTGAGATCACAAACCGTCAGATCAAACCCATTGCGCAGTAAACTGCCCGCAAGTTTGCTACCAACATTCCCAAGCCCTACAAATCCCATCCTCATATCGTTTCAATCCCTGAGCCGCTGCTTCATAAGCCTCCAGTTTTCGGTGACGGGTGGGTGAATATAAAGCAACGGATTCAATGGCTTTGGGCCCGTTTTACTTAAGCGTATCTACCGCCCAAAAGGACAACCCAATTTTGCGCTGTTATGCGCGCACTTTTCCAAAATGTACTAAGCGCCTAAAACCAAAAAATCCATCGAAGATTCCCGACGGCGATGCTGCGTGCTGGCGCGCTGAGAACGTCGACAATAGGGTAATGTTTTTTCTGTGACGCCGCTGTTTTCGTTTTACGACTGGGCGTTGATCGGCAATGCATAGACGTATGATTGGACACATCTTTACTTTGAAGCAGCTTGAAGCGCTCGTTTGGGTCGCCGACCTTGGCAGTTTTCGCAAAGCGGCTGCGCACCTGAATACGACCCAGCCGAACATTTCAGCGCGCATCGCTGGGCTAGAGACGACGCTAGGTACGATTTTGATGCAGCGGGATGCGGGGTCCGTGCGGCTGACCGAAAAAGGTGAAGAAATCGTGCAAGCCGCCCGCCGCGTGCTGCGCCAATCCGAAGATTTGATTACCATCGCCGAACGTCCTGATTTGATGCAAGATCGCCTAAGGCTCGGCGTGACCGAACTGATTGCAGGGACGTGGTTGCATCCCTATCTGCGCAAACTCAAGGAAACATACCCCGGGATATCGGTTGAATTGACCGTTGATTTGTCGCGCAATCTGGATCGGGCGCTTAGCAGCCATACGCTTGATTTAACTATTCAAACGGCTCCGTTTGCATCGCCTGTGCCTGGCGCCATCGCGCTTGGTGATTATCCCTACGGCTGGGTGGCCGACCCCACGATTGCCGCCGCATTGCCCGGCAAGGTAACAGTCGCCAACCTGACTGCGTTCAATGTATTGACCCACGCGCGGCATACACAGTCATTTGTCGAACTGACAGAACATGCTGACACAACGGGCATCGCGAAGGCGCGGTTTGTGCCGTCCAGCAGTTTGTCGTCCTGCCTGCAAATGGCGGTCGAAGGGATGGGGGTCGCACTTGTCCCACTTGCCATGGCCGAGCGCGACATTGCGGCCGGTCGGTTGGTCGTGATCAATGCTGACTGGATGGCAAAGCCGCTACAGGTCGCAGCACGGTTTCATGCCGACAAGGTCGCAGGTTACGTCGCCCAAGCCGCCCAAATCGCGTTGCAGATTGCGGAGACGTATCGCACCTAAGATCACAAATTTTGATCATAGATATTCATAGAAATAATTGGAACATATCTTGCGTGCGCCGCTAGGATGACGACATCACAGCAAAAAGGCGAACAGCATGTCATCTGTCAGATTGGGCGTAGATATCGGCGGGACGTTCACGGATGTTGTGCTGGAAGCCAACGGCGAAAGCTATTCCACGAAGGTTCTGACGACCTATGCTGCGCCTGAAAATGCGATTATCGACGGGATGCATCAGGTCTGCAGCAAGGCGGGCGTGACGCCCGCGGACGTGACTCAAATCATTCATGGGACGACGCTCGCTACCAATGCTTTGATCGAACGGCGCGGGGCAAAAACTGCGCTGATCACGACCGAAGGCTTTCGCGATGTGATCGAGATGCGGACGGAAAGCCGGTTTGAACAATTCGACTTGAACCTCGTGCTGCCGGACCCCCTTTTGCCGCGTCAGATGCGGTACACGGTGCCTGGACGGATTGATGCAACAGGGGCCGAGCTAAAGCCGTTGACGCGCGCCGATATCGAACCCGTTGTCGATGCGATTGCGCTGGCGGGGTATGAAAGCGTCGCCATCGGGTTGATCCATTCTTACCTGAACGACAGCCATGAAAAGCTGGTGCGCGACGTGCTGGCCGAGCGGTTGCCGGACGTCATGATATCGCTGTCGTCCGAGGTGTCGCCGCAAATGCGCGAATACGAGCGGTTCAACACAGTTGTTGCAAACGCCTACATCAAACCGTTGATGAAGTCCTATTTGGGGCGTTTGAAAGGGCGTTTGGCGGATGAAGGTGTCGGCTGCAATATCTTCCTGATGCATTCAGGCGGCGGGATCATATCGTTAGAAAACGCTGCCGATTTTCCTGTCCGATTGGTTGAATCAGGACCGGCAGGCGGGGCTGTTTTCGCGGCACACATCGCGGCGCGATACGGTTTGGACAAGGTGCTATCCTTCGATATGGGCGGGACGACGGCCAAGATTTGCCTGATCAAAAATCAAACGCCAAAGACATCCCGCGTGTTCGAAGTCGCACGGACCTATCGGTTCAAAAAAGGATCAGGGATGCCGATTTCGATCCCCGTGATCGATATGGTGGAAATCGGGGCAGGGGGCGGGTCGCTCGCGCATGTGGACGCGATGCGGCAGATCCGCGTCGGCCCAGAAAGCGCAGGATCCGAACCGGGGCCAGCATGCTATGGTCGCGGTGGGGCCAGACCGGCGGTGACAGATGCGGATTTGGTCTTGGGTAAGCTGGATCCAGATAACTTTGCAGGCGGATCTATTCAGTTGCACAGCGATGCGTCGGCTGCAGCCCTTGTTACGGAAATTGGCGAAACGTTGGACATGGACGCGGCGCAAGCGGCCTTCGGCGTGGCCGAGGTCGTCGATGAAAACATGGCAAACGCGGCAAGGGTCCACGCGGTTGAAAACGGCGAAGACCTGTCAGACTACACGATGATCGCTTTTGGCGGGGCGGCCCCGTTGCACGCGGGGCGGCTGTGCGAAAAGCTTGGCGTTGATCGGTTGCTGGTGCCGCCGGGGGCTGGTGTGGGATCGGCGATCGGGTTCCTGCGCGCACCGTTTTCGTTCGAGGCGAACAGGTCTGTCTACATGCGGTTGACGGACTTCGACCCCGCGAAAATCACAACGCTGCTGAATGATCTGAAAACCGAAGCCACAGGTTTCGTCCGAAACTGCGATGCGCAAAGCCCGATCATTTCGGAATTCAAAGTCTACATGCGCTATTCCGGCCAGGGTTGGGAAATCCCGATCAGCTTGACGGAAGATCAGGCGATGAACCCTGACGTCGCCACATTCGAGGCGCGCTTTATTGCGGATTACACCAAGTTATTCGGACGGGCCGTCGCTGGTATGGATATCGAAATCACGGTCTGGTCCGTGAATGCAACGACACCACCTGAACCCGTCGGACGTGTCGACGAAGCAAAAGCGACGACACCCGCAAAGGTCGCGGGTCAACGGCAGATGTTTGATCCCGCGGTCGCCGACTTCGTCGTCGCCGACATGTTTTCGCGGGGCGATATGACGACAGGACAGCAGTCCGCAGGCCCTGCCGTGGTTGTCGAAGCCGAAACCACGATCATCGTGCCGTCATCGCGTGTTGCAACCCGCCAACCCGACGGCTGCATCGACCTACGCGTGAAAGGATAGACCATGAGCACCCCATCCAACGTCGCCTATCAAGTCATGTGGAACCGTTTAATTTCGGTCGTGGAAGAACAGGCACAAGCACTTGTCCGTACGGCATTTTCCACATCCGTGCGCGAAGCGGGTGATTTGTCTGCGGGCGTGTATGACCTGCAAGGCCAGATGCTGGCGCAAGCGGTGACGGGCACGCCCGGACACGTGAATGCAATGGCTGATGCCGTTGCGCATTTCATCCGCCGGATTGGTCGCGACAACATTCATGACGGTGACGTCTATATCACAAACGATCCGTGGGAAGGCACTGGCCACTTGCACGACATCACGATGGTGACGCCGTCCTTTCATCGTGGCGATTTGGTCGGCTTTTTCGCGTGTACCGCACATATCGTTGACATCGGCGGGCGTGGTTTTGGGGCCGATGCCGCCAGCGTCTACGAAGAAGGTTTGTATATCCCGATCATGAAGTTTGCTGATCGCGGTGTGGTGGATGAAACGCTTGTTCGCATCGTGCGCGGGAACGTCCGCGAGCCGGACCAGCTGATCGGAGACATGTATGCGCTGGCCACGTGCAACGAAATTGGGCATCGCCGATTGATCGACATGATGGATGAATTTGACCTTGCCGATCTGACAGGGATCGCAACCTTCATTCTGGACAATTCGCGCCGTGCAACAATTGAGCGGATCGCCGCATTGCCCCAGACGTCGGCAACAGGCGAATTGACCGTGGACGGCTTTGCCGCACCCATCACGTTGAAGGTAAAACTGACGATTTCGAAAGATCGTATTTTGTCGGATTTCGAAGGGACGTCGGGACTTGATAAAAAGGGCATCAATTGTCCGCTTGTCTACGCTAAGGCCTATGCCTGTTACGCGCTGAAATGTGCCATCGCGCCGGAAATACCCAACAATGCTGCGTCCTTAGCCCCGTTTGAAATTGCCGCACCGGTCAATTCTATCGTGAATGCAGTGCATCCCGCGCCGGTCGCCTTGCGCCATATCGTCGGTCACTTTGTGCCTGATACGGTTTACGACGCGCTCGATAAAATTCTGCCGGGTGTGGTGCCAGCTGAAGGGGCTGGATGCTTGTGCAATTTCCAGGTCTCTTTGCGACCGCGTACGGACGCGCCTGCGCCGAATGATGCTGTGCGGCGTGAAGTTTTGACATTCAATTCAGGTGGTTCTGGTGCGCGTCCTGCCTTTGACGGGCTTAACGCGACGGCCTTTCCATCTGGTGTGATGACCATGCCAATTGAGGCGACTGAACATGCGGGACCGGTGATCATTTGGCGCAAAGAATTGCGGCCTGATTCCGGTGGTGCCGGACAGCAACGTGGTGGTCTTGGGCAGATGATGGAAGTTGGAGCCCGCGAGGGACACGAATTTGACATCCAAGCTATGTTTGATCGTGTCGATCATCCCGCGCGTGGACGCAGAGGTGGCGCATCAGGTGGGCCGACCACGATCGCGCAGGATGACGGCACGCCGATGCGCGGGAAGGGGAAACAATTCGTCCCACACGGGCGTAAAGTGATGATGGCGTTTCCGGGTGGTGCTGGCTACGGTCAAGCCAAGGACCGATCCGTTGATGCGGTCAAAAAGGACTTGGCACGCGGGTATATTTCTGCGGCATCGGCGGCAGATGACTATGGACTAAGCGCGGCAGATATCGCGTCCGTTCAGGCGGCCGTCCAACGAGGAGAGGACTTGTAATGGCGCAACTACCGCAGCACAAAAACTATGACGTTGTCATCATTGGCGGCGCTATGATGGGATCATCGACGGCGTGGTTTTTAAGCAATATGTCGGGGTTTCAAGGCAAAGTCTTGGTCGTCGAGATGGATCGCACCTATGCAAATTCGTCAACGGCCCATACGAACAGTTGCATGCGGCAGCAGTTCTCGAATGAATTAAACGTCAAAATATCTCAGTTTGCGGCTGATTTTGTTAAAAATATGCGCAGTTACATGGGGGATGATCCCCGTGTGCCGGAACTGACGATCCAGAACTACGGGTACATGTATCTGTCGGACAATGATGAATTGACCGCGACCTTACGCGAGAACCAAAAAGTCCAGATCGCCGCAGGTGCCGAGACTGAACTGCTGGGAACTGATGAAATTCAGGCGAGGTACCCTTTCTATCAGTTGGACGATATTCAACTTGGGTCTATCAACCTGAAAGACGAAGGGTATTGGGACGGTGGTTCCGTATTTGATTGGTGGCGGCGCGGTGCAGCCGATAACGGGGTTGAATACATCAGCAACCGTGTCGTTGGCATGGACGTGTCTGGTGGCCGCGTTCAGTCCGTGACGCTCGAAACAGGTGAGGTGATTGGCTGCGGACAGGTGCTAAACACCTCTGGACCACGCGCTGCATTGACGGCGAAAATGGCGGGAATTTCACTTCCTGTAGAGCCTCGCAAGCGTTTCACATGGATATTTAGCGCTGAAAAGCCATTGGATCGTGATCTTCCTTTGACGATTGATCCGTCCGGCGTGCACATGCGACAGGACGGACCGACAACCTACTTGGCCGGTGGGCCGCCCGACGATGAAGACGACATCGCTGTTGATCCGGATGATTTCACAATGGATCACGGGCGTTGGGAAAACCACGTGTGGCCGATTATTGCGACACGGATACCGCAATTTGAAGCGATCAAAGTCGTGACAGAATGGGCAGGCCACTATGCCTATAACACCCTCGACCAGAATGCCGTCCTTGGTCCGCATCCAGAGATTACGAATTTTGTGTTCTTGAACGGATTTTCGGGGCACGGTTTGCAGCAATCCCCTGCGATGGGACGTGCCATCGCTGAATGGCTCGCTTACGGGGAATACCGTAGCCTCGATATGGCACCGTTTGGGTTTGAACGGGTACTTGAAGGCCGTAAATTTGTTGAAAAGGCAGTGATTTGATGCGCTATCCCACCAACCCATTCACCCACGCCATCGCCGCGAAGCAAAAACAAGTCGGCATTTGGGTAAGCCTGTCTAGCGCATTTGCAGCCGAGGTTGTGGCGCCAGCCGGGTTTGATTGGGCGTTGCTGGATATGGAACATACGCCAAGCGACTATTTCACGGTTACAGGCCAGATGCAGGCGTTTGCTGCCACGCAAACCACCGCAATCGTTCGGCCTGAATGGAATGATCCCGTCGTCGTGAAGCGCCTGCTTGATATGGGTGCGCGGGGACTTCTGTTTCCGATGGTTCAGTCCGTTGAAGAGGCTGAAAAAGCAGTCGCATCAACACGCTATCCGCCGCACGGCACCCGTGGCATTTCAGGATCAACGCGCGCAACAGGGTTCGGCCGGATCACGGATTATACCGATCGGATCAATGACGAATTGACCGTTATCATTCAGCTTGAAACCGCCCATGCGATTAGTTTGGCCGAAGACATTGCCGCCGTGGATGGCGTTGATGGCATCTTCTTTGGCCCCGGTGATATTGCCGCTGATATTGGAAAACTTGGCAAACCGCTTGACCCAGCCGTTTGGGATTTGGTGATGCCCGCTGCCCGTAAACTGATGGACAAAGGCGTCCCTGTCGGAACGCTTGTTATGGACCCGGATTTCGCGGCAAATCTGCTGAAAGACGGCTTTACATTCGTTGCGTGTGGTCAGGATACGTCGTTGCTAGCAAAAGCGACAGATGCGGCGCTTGCAGCGGTAAAAGCGCAAATAAACACATAGAAAGGCCCAGAATGAAACTGAAGAAACTTGTCCTTACAGGGGCTGCTGGCCGCCTTGGGTCGTACCTGCGCGAACCGCTATCAAAGTTGTGCGACGAACTTGTCTCGACAGACATCAATGATGTTGGAAAGCTTTATGACGGAGAAACCTTTATCAAGGCTGACCTTGCCAGCTTTGATGATATGATGGGCGTGATCGAAGGCGCGGACATGGTCGTCCACATGGGCGCTTTTGTCGATGAAGGCCCGTTCGAACAGCTTCTTGGTCCAAATTTTGTTGGGTCCTACAACGTGTGGGAAGCGGCGCACAAACATGGTGTGCGGCGCGTGATCTACGGCAGTTCGATCCACGCGGTTGGCATGTATCCAAAGAACGAATTCATCGATACCGAAGTGCCGCATCGGCCTGATACATTCTACGGTTTGGCGAAATGTTTTACCGAAGATTTGGGGCGCATGTTTTGGGAAAAACGGGGTCTTGAAAGCGTGCATATGCGCATCCTGTCCGCCGCGCAGGTCAATAATCCGCGCGCATTGGGCTCGTGGTTGTCCTACGATGATCTGATCCAACTGGTGACACGCTGCATCGACACGCCTCTCACAGGTTTCGCGATCATTTACGGTGTTTCCAACAACGACCGCGCACCAGTCGATAACGCAAAAGCCGCGTTTTTGGGGTACCGCCCGAAAGACAACGCCGAACAATTCGCGGAACAAGTGCTTGCCGAGGCGGAACCGCTCGACCCGCATGACGTCGGTCATATGTGTCACGGCGGGCCCTTCGCCAGCGTCGATCTAGGCAATTCCGGATTGGCTGGCATGAACGTCATAGACGATACGAAAAAGACCTGAATTATTACCCCTTTCGCCCGGATTTTACTGGGCGGAAGAGGCAAAAAATGCGATGATCACGCATGAATTTTGCGTTGAAATTATCGGTCTGTTTTGTGGCGCTGGCGACTGCGTCAACAGCACAAAATTTGCCTGCCCCCGTCACGAATGATGACTATGCGCCGATTGATTTGGCCGAAGCGAAATTGGGGCAATTGCTATTCTACGATCCGATCCTGTCGGGGAATAAATCCGTCGCTTGCGCGACTTGTCACCATCCGGCCTTGGGCACTGCAGATGGCGTTTCCTTGTCATTCGGTGACGGCGGGATTGGACTTGGCGCAGATCGGCAGTTTGATCCCGATAACATCCCCGAGGAACGCATCCCCCGTAACGCCCCTGCGCTGTTCAACCTTGGTGCACATGAATTTACGGTCATGTTTCATGATGGCAGGCTTGAGGCGGACCCGACCAAACCGGGTGGTATTCGGACGCCAATGGATACGGATATGGTCGTGGGCTTTGCTTCAGTCCTGTCCGCGCAGACGATGTTTCCTGTACTTAGTCGCGATGAAATGGCCGGATCGCATCGCGAAAATGACATTGGTCGCGCCGTGCGGCAGGGCCTGATCGCGGGTGAGGGTGGCGCATGGGATATGATTGCGCGGCGGGTCGCGGACATCCCTGATTACGCAGAGCGGATGGCACAGGTCTATCCACACATTGATGGGCCAAAAGATATTGCTTTCACAGATATTTCGAACGCAATCGCCGTCTTTATGGCGCACGAATGGCGATCTGATACAGCGCCTTTTGACGCGGTTCTGCGTGGTGAACGCGAACTGATAGGCGCCGCTGCGCGCGGGATGGATTTGTTCTATGGCGATGCTGGATGCGCGTCATGTCATAGCGGACCGTTCCTGACGGATCACGATTTCCACGCAATGGGCGCGGCACAAATCGGCCCCGGAAAATCTGCGACATTCGAGGATCATCATCGCGACGAAGGACGTTTTCGCGTCACTGGCGATCCTGCCGATTTCTACGCGTTTCGTACACCTTCGTTGCGCAATGTCGCTTTGACGGGACCT
Source organism: Rhodobacteraceae bacterium S2214 (assembly GCA_025141675.1). Lineage (NCBI taxonomy): Bacteria > Pseudomonadati > Pseudomonadota > Alphaproteobacteria > Rhodobacterales > Paracoccaceae > Rhodobacteraceae bacterium S2214. The sequence continues at coordinate 3,419,566 of CP081161.1, read as the reverse complement.
TACGGGCACGCAGGGGGGCACAAAGATCTGCACGCGTTTATCGCAGCCCATGCAAATCCGGTCGCGGGGCTCGAAAACTACGACGCTGCGCAAGCGGTTTTACCTGCGTTTGATGTGGACGATTTTACCGTCATGAATGATCCCGATCAGGTAACCGAGATTGCGAAGGCTGTCGTGACCCCATCCATCAAGCTGACCGATGCAGACATCATCGCTTTGGTTGCTTTCTTGGACACTTTGACTGATCCGGTTGCCACGACGGGAAGGCTTGGTAGTCCGTCAGACGTGCCAAGCGGGTTACCAGTTCCGACCCCAAATTAACGACGGATCGTTACGGTTCTATCAACGTCAGTCTGAAGAAACGTTTCTTCGCCGTCGGGCCATGTGACATTGACCGTAACGGCGTCCGCATCACCCAGTCCAAAATGCAGGGGAAGCGCTTGGCCACCGGCATGACCTCCGCCCACGACTTTTTGCTGCGATTGTACGCTGACGCCCGTTTCAAATCGGACCGTTGCACCAATCGCATCGGGGTTGGGGCCGTCCTGAATTAGGCGCAGCCGCAACCAATGGCCCGTGCCCGGCGTTACATTCCGGTAAAGTTCCAGCGGCGCGCGCCTGTTCGTCACAATCAGGTCAAGCCGCCCGTCCTTATCAAAATCAGCAAATGCCGCACCGCGTGACCGATCCGTGGTGGCAATCCCCGCACCAACAGCTTTTTCAACAAAAGTCCCATCAGCGTTTTGCATCAGCAGGTTGTTTGGATCACGCGTGGCCATCCCCGGCATCTGATCAACGTTGCCCTTGGCGATAAACAGATCGGGAAACCCATCGTTATCCACGTCGCTAAATTCAGCATGCCAGCCCGTCGATGGCCTGCCGTCATCGCCAATATGCGGGCGCTGGGCGTAGGTCCCAATGCTGTAAGGGGCGGCGGCGTATGTGCCATCCGACTGAGCGATTTGCAGCAATTGATCACCCATAGATGTCAGCATCACTTCGTCACGGCCATCGCCATTCAGGTCGCGCGACGCGACACCCATGCCCCAAAGCGACACATTTTCCCAACCATCCTCAGCGCCCAAATAGCGTTGTTCGCCGATGTCCCACATTTGTTCAAAACCGTCTTTGACGTAGTAATGGCGGTCGTTCGAAATACGCAACGTCGGCCTGCCGCGGGCATCCCGTGCAGCCAGCATCGACAGCGGACAAAAGCCGGGCGATAGGACTTCGCGTCGGTATCCGCCACCAGTAGGGCGCAGGATAGTGTTCGTGTCGCAGGCCTCAAACGGGCCGTCAGGGTCAGTTTGATCGACGTAATTCCCAATCGCGAGCGTCGGACGCGGGCCGTCCCACCATGCGGAAAACGCTGTGCTCCATTGGTCGGTGTGTGGAATGCCAAAGGCCGCTGTTGCGTCGGTAAAGGTGCAATCGGGCCCGCCTTTTAAAGCAACATTTGCCCCGACACGCAGCACAAATAGATCCATCATCCCGTCGCTATCCAAATCAAGCGGATAGGCACCGGTGACGCCCGTCAATTGGGGCAGGGGCATGTCTGTGAAGGTAAAGTCATTATCATTGCGGATTAGTTTCGCGGGGTTGGTCCCGCCTGCAACGAAAATGTCAGGCAAGTCGTCATTATTACAGTCAAACACAGCAACGCCGCCGCCCACAAAATGATCCCAGCCGCCGTCATAGACGTGGTCGGGCAGCGCAGATGAACGATCCTCGAACAAGGGGTCGGCGCCGACAATGCCAGCGGTTAGGCAAAGCGCAATCGTCGCCCGGATCATGCGGGTTGTGTTTCTTTTGAGAACAACCGGTCGGTCATCGCAGACAACGCCAACGCAGATGCGCCACGCGCCCAAATCAAATCCCCCCACGCATGGGTTTCGACCATACATGGCGTGCGGCCTTCGGATAACGTCAGCGAATGCATTTCTGCGATGACTTCTTGGCCGTAAAGGTAATCGTACTGCATCCGTTCACCCGACAGGATGATCAGCGGCGGATCGAACAGCTGGATGACGTTAGATAGACCTGCGGACAAATAACGGCCAGCACGGTTGAAAATTGTCTGCGCGGCAAGGTCGCCTGCCTTCGCCTTTAAGAACAGGTTTTCCAACATCTCTTGCGGGCTTTGGTCGGTGTCCAGCGAACGACCAAGCGCAGTTGCGGCTTCGCGGGCCAGTGCATAGTCGGCCAGATACGCTTCGAGACAGCCGCGCTGCCCACAGCGGCACAGAGCGCCATCCAGTTGCACCTTTGTATGGCCCAATTCCAGACCTTTGCCCTGTGCGCCGCGATACAGCTGGTTGTTGACCACAACTCCCATGCCGACACCGTGTTCAATCGTCACAACGGCAAAGTTATCCATGTCGCGGCCTGCGCCAAACCACAGTTCCGCAAGCGTGAGCACGTTGGCGTCGTTGTCTAGTGACACAGGAATGCCAAATCGAGCAATAAAGGCGTCGCCCAGTGCGACTTCTCGCAGTTGCAACAACGGCGACCACAAAACGGTCCCGGCTTCGTGGTCGATGATCCCTGACACGCCAATGCCGACTGCTTTGACGTCGGCCATGACGTTGCCGGATTCCTCTAGCAGCGTTTCCATCAACGCACTAATTTCGTCTAGCAGTGCCTCAAGGTCCCGCCGTCCAAGATCGTTTGGCAGGCTGCAATCGGCCACCATATTTCCGGCAAAATCAGCCAGAACGGCAGTGTTTTTTTCGTCGGATAACTTAATTCCGATCACATAATGGGCGTCCTGCACGACTTCCAATGCCACTGGTGGGCGTCCACGCCCTGCTTCGCGCGTCAGACCGGCCACTTCACGTAGGTATCCCGCCTCGATCAAGTCTGCCGTCAGCGTCGTGGCCGAACCGGGGCTAATGTCCAGCGCGCGGCTAATGTCTGTGCGCGCTGTCTGCCCGCTTGACCGCACAAATTCGAAAATGCGTTGTTTTAGAGTCCGCTTTCCGCCCGTGGTTGACTTCAACCTTGGGCCGCAACCGTTTCCCTGCGGCGTAGAGACATCAAAGTAAGATTCGAGCGTTGAGTCGATCCGCATAAAGTTTAATCCTTAAAGAAACGAGGGCTTTCCCGTTCCTGTTTGCACGAGCTTGCCCGCAAAAATGGCATTAGCATAGACCTATTTTGAAAAATTTACGCAACATATCAAATTTTTATTTTGACAACTAAATTAAATAAAGCGACGTTGATGTATCGGGACCGCTAGGTCCGAATCTTCGCCGCATCACGGTGAGGAATGCATTATCTGGGAGGTAAACATGCATAAACACGTTATCGCAGCCGCAATCGCAGTGGCGGGCTTCGGCTCTGCCGCGTTCGCTGATGGCCACGGCATCACTGTCGGCGTGAGCTGGTCCAATTTCCAAGAAGAACGCTGGAAGACAGACGAAGCCGCCATCAAGGGCGCTTTGGAAGCTGCTGGCGCGAACTACGTATCCGCAGACGCGCAATCATCTTCTGCAAAGCAGTTGTCAGACGTTGAAAGCCTGATCGCACAGGGAGTTGATGCGTTGATCATTCTTGCACAAGACAGCTCTGCCATCGGGCCAGCAGTTGATGCAGCGGACGCTGAAGGCATTCCTGTCGTGGGCTATGACCGCTTGATCGAAGACAGCCGCGCGTTCTACCTGACATTCGACAACGTCGAAGTGGGTCGGATGCAGGCACGTGCCGTTCTGGAAGCAGCGCCTTCAGGCCGTTACGTCATGATCAAAGGGTCACCAACCGATCCAAACGCAGACTTCCTGCGTGGTGGCCAGCAAGAAGTGCTGCAAGCTGCCATCGACGCGGGCGACATCACGATCGTTGATGAAGCATACACTGACGGTTGGTTGCCAGCGAACGCACAGCGCAACATGGAACAGATCCTGACAGCAAACGACAACGGCGTTGATGCTGTTGTGGCGTCGAACGACGGTACTGCTGGTGGTGTTGTTGCGGCTTTGACTGCGCAAGGCATGGAAGGCATTCCTGTGTCCGGCCAAGACGGTGACCACGCTGCGCTGAACCGCGTCGCACTGGGTACGCAAACTGTATCCGTCTGGAAAGACGCGCGCGCCCTTGGTGCAGCAGCTGGCGCAATCGCGGCGGAACTGGCCGCAGCAGACGGTGACATGGTCGCCATCGAAGGCGGCATGGAATGGACGTCACCTGCAGGCACGACTTTGAACGCAATGTTCCTCGCGCCTGTTCCTGTAACAGCAGACAACCTGTCCGCTGTGGTTGACGCAGGCTGGATCACACAAGAAGCATTGTGCCAAGGCGTCACAGACGGCCCAGCACCTTGTAACTAAGGGGTTCCTCCCGACTGGGGTCCGCGTTCTTGGACGCGGGCCCTAGGCTTTCACCACCTTCCACCAAAATTTACAGAAATCTGTTGGCCCCACTATACTGTGCGTGGGCCCAGATGGAGCGAGCGTTATGTCAGACCAACCCGAACCGCAAAAGAAGCGCAGTTTTGCGCAAACTTTAGAATTGGACATGCGCCTTTTAGGCATGATCGGCGCGTTCATCGTCGTCGCCGTGGCCTTTAATATCCTGACTGGCGGGCGTTTCCTGACACCGCGCAATATTTTCAACCTGACGATCCAAACGGCCAGTGTTGGTATCATGGCAACGGGTATGGTTTTCGTGATCGTCACACGCCACATTGACCTATCCGTTGGTGCGATCCTGGCCGCGTGTTCGGCGCTGATGGCGATGACGCAAGTACGCTGGCTGCCTGAAATTCTGGAAATTGGGCATTGGGCCATTCCTTGGATCGCAATCGCCGTTGGCATTGCTCTGGGTGCGCTGATCGGTGCATTCAACGGTTGGCTCGTTGGATATCAAGGCATCCCCGCATTTATCGTCACGCTTGGTGGGTTCCTGATCTGGCGGAACGTCGGCTGGTACCAAACCAGCGGCCAAACGATTGGCCCGCTTGATAAAACCTTCATGACATTTGGTGGGATCAATGGGACGCTTGGTGGTCCTCTCAGCTGGGCGCTGGGGATTGCCGCGATCATCTTTACGGTCTTCGCAATTTTCAAGTCGCGTCACACGAAATCAACGCATGGCTTTCCGGTGAAACCAATGTGGGCGGAACTGACAATCGCAGGTATCTGTGTCGCGGCCATCGCTGGGTTCATCGCGATCCTGACGAATTACACCGTGCCGGAACGCGTCGTTGCACGTGATCCATCCCGCTATGGCTGTGAGGTCGCGGAAGGCTGTAACGCTGTTTACGGCCTGCCAATCTCAGTCCTTTTGTTGATCGGCATCGCGGCCATCATGACTGTCATCGCGCGGCGCACTCGCTTTGGGCGGTACATCTTCGCGACTGGCGGCAATCCTGACGCAGCAGAGCTGTCCGGCATCAACACACGTTTGCTGACGGTCAAAATCTTCGCCTTGATGGGTGCGCTTTGTGCCATCGCTGCTGTTGTCGCTTCGGCGCGTTTGGCGAACCATTCCAACGACCTTGGTACGCTGGACGAACTGCGTGTGATCGCGGCAGCGGTTATCGGGGGCACGGCGTTGTCTGGCGGGATCGGCACGATTTACGGGGCCATCTTGGGGGCACTGATCATGCAATCACTGCAATCCGGCATGGCCATGGTGGGGGTCGACGCGCCTTTGCAAAACATTGTTGTCGGCGCGGTTCTGGTCTTCGCCGTCTTTATCGACATCCAATATCGTAAACGCGTGGGGGCGAAATAATGGCACCTTTGGTTGAAATGAAAAACGTCTCGATTGCTTTTGGCGGTGTGCAGGCGGTCGACAATGTCTCTATCACGTTGAACCCCGGTGAAGTTGTTGGGCTGTTGGGGCACAACGGCGCGGGTAAATCAACGCTGATCAAGATGCTTTCCGGCGCCTACAAGATGGACAGCGGCGAGATCTGGATCAACGGCAAGCAGGTACAGATCAATTCGCCCCGCGATGCCCGCGACAATTCTATCGAGACGATTTACCAGACATTGGCTTTGGCCGATAACCTAGATGCGGCGTCAAATTTGTTCTTGGGACGGGAACTGACTAACGCTATCGGGTTTGTGGACGACGACCGGATGGAAGCGGAAACCCGCAAAATCATGGCGCGCCTGAACCCGAATTTCAAAAAGTTGAAAGAACCGGTATCGGCGCTGTCAGGCGGTCAACGCCAATCGGTGGCGATTGCGCGCGCGGTCTATTTCAACGCGAAAATCCTGATCATGGATGAACCGACTGCTGCGCTGGGCGTACACGAAACGGCCATGGTGGCGGAGCTGATCCAAGAACTGAAAAAGCAGGGCCTGGGCATCTTCCTGATTTCGCATGACACGCGCGAAATGATGGAGCTCTGCGACCGAGTGGCCGTGATGAAGAACGGGCAGATGGTCGGGGCAGAACGGGTCGAAGACGTCACCGAAGACGACATTCTTTCGATGATCATCCTTGGTAAGAATCCGAAGGCCGCAGCATGAAGTTCATCGGTCTCGACCTTGGAACGTCGTCTTTGAAGGCCATTCTGGTCGACGAAGATCAACGTATCTTGGGCGAACATGCGGTGCCTTTGACGGTCACGCGCCCTCAGTCAGGCTGGTCCGAACAAGACCCGCAAAGCTGGTGCGACGCGGCGATCACGGCCCTGTCCGCACTGTCGGCGGCGCATGATTGCAGCGATGTAACGGGGATCGGGCTGGCAGGACACATGCACGGCGCGACGTTGATTGGCAAAGACGACGAAGTCGTGCGTCCCTGCATGTTGTGGAACGATACACGCAGCCACGCGCAAGCAGCTGCAATGGACAACGCCCCCGCGTTCCGTGACCTGACAGGCAACATCGTCTTTCCGGGCTTTACGGCACCAAAGGTTGACTGGGTTCGCGAAAACGAACCGCATACTTTTGCGCGGATTGCCAAGGTCTTGTTGCCAAAGGATTACCTGCGCCTGTTTCTGACAGGTGAACACGTGTCGGAAATGTCCGATGCTGCGGGTACATCATGGCTGGACACGGGCAAACGGGACTGGTCTGACGACCTGCTTTCGGCCTGCCGTTTGACCCGCGATCAGATGCCGCGTCTTGTCGAAGGATCGGCCGCATCGGGCAAATTGCGTGCTGAGATCGCCGCGCAAACTGGCCTGCCACAGGTCATCGTCGCAGGTGGGGCAGGGGATAACGCCGCCGCCGCAATCGGCGCAGGCGTGGTACTAGACAGAACCGCGTTTGTATCGCTCGGCACATCCGGCGTTTTGTTTGCGGCGAACAACGGCTACCGGCCTGATCCGGCGACGGCTGTACACACGTTTTGTCACGCTGTACCAGATACTTGGCACCAAATGGGTGTGATCTTAGCGGCGACTGATGCGCTCGAATGGTTATCGCGTCTAACAGGGCAAACAGCGGCGCAACTGACGGGGGACCTTGGGCCTTTACAGGCCCCCTCGCGCACATTGTTCCTTCCTTACCTTGGTGGCGAACGCACGCCGCATAATGACGCAAACATCCGCGGTCAGTTTCTGCATCTCGATCAAGCGACCGACGCGCAAGCGGCCGCGCGTGCCGTTCTGGAAGGCGTCACATACGCCTTTGCAGATTGCCAAGACGCGCTGGCCGCAACCGGCACCACGATCACGGCAGCACTGGCGATGGGCGGCGGTACGCGGTCGCGCTACTGGCTCGATCTGATTGCCACGACCCTGAACATTCAACTGCAATTACCCGAAGCAGGCGACTTTGGCGCTGCATTGGGGGCCGCACGCCTTGGCATGATGGCGTCAACCGATGCGGGGCCAGAGATCGCCACGCTGCCGCCCATCGCCACCACAATTGATCCAACACCTGCGTTGCACGACGACCTCAAAGCGGGTCACGCACGCTATCGCAAAGCATATTCCGTACTTAAGGACCTGTAATCATGACTGATTTCTTCAACGGCATCTCTAAAATCAAATACGAAGGTCCAAACACGGACAACGATTTTGCCTTCCGCCATTACAACCCCGACGAAATTGTCTTGGGTAAACGCATGGAAGATCACCTGCGTTTTGGTGCCGCCTATTGGCATTCATTTGCATGGCCCGGTGGTGATCCGTTCGGCGGCGAAACGTTTGAGCGTCCTTGGTTTGGTGACACGCTTGAACTGGCAAAACTGAAGGCCGATGTGGCGTTCGAAATGTTTGATATTCTCGGCGTGCCTTACTACTGTTTTCACGATGCGGACGTGCGGCCCGAAGGCGCTGATTTCGCGGAAAACACCCGCAATCTGGAAGCAATCGTCGATTATTTCGCGGAAAAGCAGGACGCATCCGGCATGAAACTGCTGTGGGGTACGGCGAACCTGTTCTCTCACCGTCGTTTCATGGGCGGGGCGGCGACGAACCCGGATCCGGACGTATTTGCATTTTCGGCTGCGACGATCAAAACCTGCATGGACGCGACGATCAAACTGGGTGGTGAAAACTACGTACTTTGGGGCGGTCGCGAAGGGTACGAAACGCTTCTGAATACCGACATGGGCCGCGAACGTCAGCAAGCTGGGCGCATGTTGCAGATGGTGGTCGATTACAAACACAAGACGGGGTTCAAGGGTGCGATCCTGATCGAACCCAAGCCGCAAGAGCCGACAAAACACCAGTATGATTTCGACGTTGCGACTGTTTACGGCTTCCTGAAAGACTTTGGTTTGGAGGGCGAAGTGCAGGTTAATATCGAACAAGGCCACGCGATTTTGGCAGGGCATTCGTTCGAACATGAACTGGCTTTGGCGCGCGAGCTTGGCATCTTCGGGTCCATCGACATGAACCGCAACGATTACCAATCCGGTTGGGACACCGACCAGTTCCCGAATAATGTTCCTGAAATGACGTTGGCCTATTACGAAGTGCTGCGGGCCGGTGGTTTCAAAACGGGTGGGACCAACTTCGATGCGAAGCTGCGCCGTCAGTCAATTGATCCAGAGGATCTGATCCTCGCGCATGTCGGCGGCATGGACGCCTGTGCAGCAGGTTTCAAAGCGGCTGCCGCAATGCTGGACGACGGGAAATTGGAAGCAGCTCGTGACGCACGTTACGCGGGATGGGAAACAGATGACGGGAAAGCACTGCTCAGTTCTGATCTAGATAGCATCACATCCCGTGTGGTGTCCGAAGGGATCAACCCTGCGCCGCGGTCAGGCCGTCAAGAGCGGTTGGAAAACCTCGTAAACCGCTACACCTGATAAATTGCGCGCCTCATCCCGATCGGGTGGGGCGCGTCAAAACGTTGGGGGCCGCGCATGTGCGGGCGGCTGGCCATATTCGACGGGTTTTCCTTTGTCCCCCTGGACCATCCATTTTGCGGCAATTAAATGGAACGTACGCGTTTCAAAACCACTGTCATCGGCCACAAACTGCGGCCGCCACGCGCCTTCGATCTTCATCGGCAACCGACTTTTCCTGACGTCGGCCATGTGTTTCTGTCCGTCGCGTAAGGCTTCCAGCCGCGCGATAATTGCAGCGGCTTCCGTAGCCCTTCGTCCGGCGAACGTCACCGCAATTTCAAGATCACCTTTCACAAGTCCCGTAATGATCACATCGTCACGATTATTCTTACGCATGACAGGGATCAGTTCGACGTCCACATGACAAACGGTGTTCTGGAAAAGACCGGCATCTTCGTACTGTGGACTGACTTTCTTCGATTTACGGCGCACTTGCATGTGTTGAACCCAGTCTATGATCGTTTGGGTAATTCTATGTGATTGGCGTTAACGAAGGATTATCGTGGCACCTAACGCGTGGGCCGTCCGAGAAATTTCATGTTCTATTCGATCCGGTTCTTTTGTGGGAACGATGCGGTGACGCGATCAAACCAGTCCCATTTGCAACGCGCGGCTTTGTTGAAAGACAGGTAGATATCGCGTTGGAAGATCGGTGCATCGGCTGACAGGATCAGCGCGTCTGACGCGACAAACGGCATTGCCAATCTCTCAGGCAAATAAGCGCTGCCGCCTTCACGCAAGATATAATCAAGCCCTGTCTTTGCATTGCCGAAGCTGATCCTTGTGCCGATGTCACCGGGAAAGGCTGCGGCGTGATCGCGTCCAAATACCGTGCCTGCCTCAACAAATACGTAATCCGATGCGATGCCGTGTGGTGTTTCAAAAAGCTTGATCTGGTCCGGCGATAAGGCCATTTGGTCCTGCCGCGCTGATGTGGCTGATCCGTAGGTCAACGCCAAATCGGCCTTCCCACTGTCCAACCATGCCGCGATATCCGTCTGACTACCCAGCCAAACGGTCAACGCAAAATCAGGCACAGTGTCTTTAATCTGCCGAAAGAGCGTATCCCCGAGATGTGGCCAAAGGTCGTGATCGCACACCAGATTGCAAACGCCAGCCATCCCTGCGGGTAACGACACCTCTTGTCGGGCCTGCTGCCAAAGTTCGGTGATCGTGTCGGCATAGCGAAAAAGCCGTTGGCCAGCCGCCGTCAGCGTTGCCCCTGATTTACTGCGGATCAAAAGGGTTTGTCCCAATGCATCTTCCAGCGTCTTGAGACGAGCGGTCACGGTGGATTGCGTGACGTTCAGCACCTCTGATGCGCGGACAAGGCTGCCGGTTTCGACGATGGTCAGGAAGGTGCGTAGTTCTTGTAAGTTCATCACTTAAGTTCGAATTTTTCGAACTTAATGTCCATATTTATTCGTTATCTTGGTTTCATTTCTTCGGATAGCCTTTGCCCAATTCAAAAAAGGACTGTGCGATGGCGATATCGACTTATCAGATGCTAATTGACGGCGCGTGGTGTGATGCGGCTGACGGCGCGCGGTTCGACAGCGTAAATCCTGCGACTGGCGACGTGTGGTCAAGCGTACCCGAAGCGACGGCGCAGGACGTTGACCGTGCAGTACAAGCCGCAGACGCCGCATTGGACGGTCCTTGGGGGCAAATGACCGCGACCGAACGGGGGAAATGCCTGCGGCGGTTGGGCGATCTATTGGCCGAAAATTCTGAATCTATAGGACGGGTCGAAACAACCGATACCGGCAAGATGTTCAAAGAAACAGCATGGCAAGCAACCTATATCGCTGAATATTTGCATTTCTACGCAGGCGCTACGGACAAAATTCACGGCGAAACGCTGCCTATTGATAAGCCAGACATGTTTGTTTTCACCGAACGCGAACCCATCGGTGTAATTGCTGCTGTAGTGCCTTGGAACAGTCAGATGTTTCTCAGCGCGGTCAAGATCGGTCCCGCATTGGCGGCGGGAAATACGATTGTGCTTAAGGCGTCCGAACATGCCTCTGCGCCTTTGTTGGAGTTCGGCAAATTAGTCGCGCAGGCCGGCATCCCCAATGGCGTCGTAAACATCGTGACCGGTGGTGCGACCTGCGGCAAAGCGCTGACATCGCATCCACAAGTCGCGAAAATCGCTTTTACAGGTGGGCCAAATGCAGCCCGTCATGTCGTGCGTAACTCGGCTGAGAATTTCGCGGAGGTGTCGCTAGAACTAGGTGGTAAATCGCCGTTCATCGTATTTGACGACGCGAATATCGAAAGTGCTGTAAATGGCTGCGTGGCCGGCATTTTCGGCGCGACAGGGCAGTCTTGCGTCGCGGGATCACGGCTGTTTGTACATGATGATATCGCGGACGAGTTCCTCGAAAAACTGGTGCATATCGCGCAGAATATCTGCATCGGTGACCCGCAAGATGATGCCACCGAAATGGGCCCGCTTTGTACCCAAGGCCAGATGGATCACATCCAGCGCCAGATTGCTTTGGCGATTGAACAAGGCGGACAGGTTCTGACGGGCGGCAAGCCTGCAGATTTGGCAGGGCTGTATTTTGAATCCACGATCATCGCGTGTTCAAGCCCCGAGATGACCATTCTCGATACGGAACTGTTTGGTCCGGTTCTCACCGTGCAGCGCTTCAAATCCGAAGATCAGGTCGTCGCGATGGCCAACGACACGGTGCACGGTCTTGCTGCGGGTATTTTCACGCGCGACAGCGCCCGTTCCATTCGCATGTCCAAGCGTGTGAAGGCGGGGATCGTTTGGGTGAATACCTATCGCGCGATTAGTCCGATTGCGGCTTTTGGTGGCGTGAAATCAAGCGGTTACGGGCGTGAGGCAGGCATGCAAGCCGTCTACGCCTACACCCGCCCCAAAACGGTCTGGATGAACCTGTCCGACGATCCCATTGCCAATCCTTTCAAAATGAGGTGACCCCATGAAGTTTCATTTAGCAATCAACCTCGAACGCATGTCCGAAGACACACCGATCACGAAAGTGCGGGATCATACGCTTGAAATGGTGAAAATGGCTGATCAGGCTGGGTTCGAGGTTGCATGGGCCGCCGAACACCACGCGCTTGAAATGACCATTGCACCTAACCCGTTCCAGATCATGACATGGTGGGCGGATCACACTGAAAACATCCGGCTGGGATGTGGTGTGGCGAACGCGACCTATTGGCATCCGATCAATCTGGCCGGAGAAGCGGCAATGGTTGACCTGCTGTCAGGTGGTCGGCTGGAATTGGGCCTTGGGTCCGGTGCCTATCAGCGTGAATTTGACCGAATGAAACCGGGTGTCAGCCAAAAGGACGGGCACAAATATCTACAAGAAATGCTGCCGCTTGTTCGGGAATTATGGAAAGGCGATGTCACCCACAATGGCGCGCATTGGCAATTTCCGGCGGCAACGTCGTGTCCGAAGCCTTTGCAAGATACCGTTCCGATGTGGGTTGCCGCGCGGTCCCCGGGAACGTTCGACTATGCAGTTGCGAACGATTGCAATGTGATGTGCTGGCCATTCACCTTGCCCATGGCGGAGGCCGAGAAATACAAACAGCAGCTTGATGAAAGCATCGCCGCGGCGGGCGGTGGTTGGTCCGGAACCTTTGCATTGATGCGCCATACCGCGCTTTACGATAACGACGTCGACCGTCAGGTCACCTTGGACGCAGTGCGCCGTGTCTTGGGGCGGTTCGGCAACCTGATGATGCAAAAAGGCGAGGTTGTGAACGGCTTCCCCGAAGCGGTCCCGCTGTCCGCATTGGAAGGCAACGTACGTGTTGATCCTGATATGCTCGAAGAGAACCTGATGTTGGGAACGCCCGAACAGGTCATCGCCAAGCTGAAAGCTTACGAAGCGCTAGGCGTCGATTCCTTCATCTATTACGCCTCCATGGGGCTCGATATGGACCGTCAGAAACGATCCATGGACCTGTTTATCAATCACGTCATGCCGGAGTTCGCATAACATGCCCGCTGAAATTCGCCGTACCATCACGAATATCCAGACTACATTCATTGAAGGCTGGAAGGCGCCGCCTGTTCCAACAAAATTGATCACCGCCATGGCGATCATCAAGAACCCGTGGTTCGGGCAGGGTCATGTCGAAGATTTGCGCCCCGTCATTCGTGATGTCGGTCCGGAACTGGGGCAACTTTTGACGGACATGATTCTGGACGTGGCAGGCGACAAAGTCGAAGGGTACGGGAAGGCGTCCGTCGTTGGTATGGGCGGTGAACTGGAACACGCCCAAGCGTTAACGCACACGCTTTGGTTCGGGAATGCCTATCGGCGCGCGGTCAATGCGCAGTCATATCTGGTCTTTTCGAACACGCGAGGGGCGGCTGGGACGTCGTTGATGATTCCACTGATGCACAAGGATGATGGGGGGCAGCGGTCGCATTACCAAACGATCCATGTGTCAGTGCAGGACGCGCCCTCAGAAGATGAAATCATCATGGCGCTCGGCGCGTCGATTGGGGGACACCCGAACCACAGGATCGGCAATCGCTATCAAGATATCGCGGAAATGGGTGGCGATGTGGAGAACCCGGCGGGTGTCTGAGGTCGCGCCAGATGGAACTGCTTTCGATCTAAGCGGCGAAGGGCCTACAGTCGTGTTGATCCACGGTCTTGGTCTGTCGCGGCGGCTGTGGGACAGTCACTTGCCCGCCCTGACAGGCTGTCGCGTCTTGCGCTACGATCTTTACGGTCACGGTGAAAGCAGATCTGCGAAAGAACCGCTTTCATTGCGGGTGTTTGCGCAACAACTGGCGGATCTGATGGATCATGTCGGGATGGTCCAAGCGCACATTGTAGGGTTTTCAATTGGTGGCATGATCAATCGACGCTTTGCGCTGGATTTTCCCGACAAAATTGCGTCGGTCGTGATCATGAATTCCCCCCATAATCGCGGTGCAGCGGCGCAGGATGCGGTAGAAGCGCGCGCCAAAGCCGTGCGTGAACAAGGGGCGTTTGCAACTTTTGACGCTGCTCTGAAGCGGTGGTTCACGCCCGATTATCTGATGACAGGGGAAGGACCCCGACATGTGCGTGACTGGCGCGAACAGGTGGACGCCGAATGCTATGCGCAAACTGCTTGGGTACTGGCCAATGGTGTTCGTGAACTGATTGCCCCAAAGCCGCCGATCACGGCGCCTGCTTTGGTGATGACCTGCGAAAACGATAGCGGCAGTACCCCGCAGATGGCGCGCGACATTGCGGCGGAAATTGCGGGCGCGCAGACAATTATTGTGCCGCGCCTTCAGCACCTTGGTTTGATGGAAGATCCAGCCGCATTTATGGCCCCGCTTTGCGCATTTTTAGCGCAGCGTATCCATCCAACCTAAGGTTTGATCGGTATCGCCACCGGGTTTGTATTCTGCCCCCAACGGCGCGGTGTATCCCAGGTCCGCGATGGCCTTGAACACGTGTTTATAGGCGACTTCACCTTCATCTGGTCTGCCACGTGCGGGCACGCCCGCAAATTGGATATGCCCGATCTTGGGCAACAGGGACGCCAGTCGATGCGTCAAATCACCTTCCATCAACTGAACATGATAGCAGTCGAACATCAGCTTGAGATTAGGTGCGTTCACAGCGTCAATAATCGCTATTGCCTGCGTCGTGGTGGTCAGGAAATAGCCGGGTGCATCGTAGCGATTAAGCGGCTCAATCAGGATCGTGATGTCATGGGCTGCCGCCTGAGTCGCCGCGTATTTCAGGTTCGCCACAAAGCAATCGTGTGCCGCGCTCCCGGCCGCAAATCCGGCCATGACATGCACGGCACCGCATCCAATTTGTACGGCGTAAGCAATAGCCTGATCAATCGCGGCGCGAGCTTCATCGATGCGGTCGGGCAGGGCGGATAAACCATTGTCTCCACCTGCCACATCACCGCGATCTGTATTTAGACCCAGCATCCGCAGACCCGTGGCATCTAGCGCTGCTTTCACATCCGCAGGATCAACCGCATAAGGCCAATGGCATTCAACGGCTTCAAACCCCGCAGATTTCGCTGCGTGAATAGCATCGGGAAGCGCCAAGTCCGTCCAGAGAAAGCCAAGGTTCGCTGAAAACTGCGTCAATCGTCCCACTCCACATCAAACTTGGTGACAAGGTCTTGGACTTGGGCATCCGTCAACGCGCGCGCAGATATGCCGCGCATCATCATCGCCAGCCTTGCCGTATCTTCGAGTTCCTCAATCGCGTTGCACGCCGCCTCAACGTCTTTGCCAGCCACAACGGGGCCGTGGTTGGCCAGCATGACCGCAGATCGTTTGCCTGCCAGTCCGCGTACCGCATCACCCATCGCCGGATCACCGGGCATAAAGAACGGAAGTAGTTTTACTTTCCCCAATTTCATGATCGCGTAAGGGGTCAGTGGCGGCAGGAAATTATCGGGGTCCGCATCAGGCATCATCGACCACGCAACCGAATGGCAGGCGTGCAGATGAACAACGGCACCAGCGCTGCTGCGGGTATCGTAGAACGCACTGTGCAGCGACATTTCTTTGGTCGGTTGATCGCCCGCAATCAGGACGCCCTTAGCGTCGAAACGTGACAACCGACCCGGATCAAGCCTGCCAAAACTGGTGCCCGTCGGGGATACCAAAAGTCCGCCGTCGTCGGTGCGGGCCGAAATGTTGCCCGTACTGCCGCCGGTGAGACCACGGTCAAATAGCGATTTGGCGAGCAGGCACATCTGTTCGCGAAGCTGGGTGTCCGACATCGCTTAACCGCCCTTCGGCAGATCAAGGCCGGCTTGGGCTGCATAAACTTTGGCGACTGCGGCGTCGTCTTCACCACCTAGCCCTGCTTCGGCTGCCGCGGCGAACTGTTTCAGTGCCGCAGTGGTAATTGGGGCGTCAAAGCTCGTTTCCTTCGCAATATCCAGCACGATGCCCAGATCTTTTGGCCAAATGTTCACGCTGGAATGGGGCGTGTAATCGCCGTCGACAATATGCGGTCCACGATTTTCTAGCATCCATGACGTACCTGCACATTCGGGGATCACTTCCATGAAATCCTCAGCGCTGAC
The DNA here is from genome assembly GCA_025141675.1 of Rhodobacteraceae bacterium S2214. Lineage (NCBI taxonomy): Bacteria > Pseudomonadati > Pseudomonadota > Alphaproteobacteria > Rhodobacterales > Paracoccaceae > Rhodobacteraceae bacterium S2214. The sequence goes on along the minus strand of CP081161.1, from coordinate 3,403,243 downwards.
CCCTTGGCTTATCCCGAACGTCATGGCTTCGGCCATCGCGGCAATATGAACGCCAGCCAGAAGCTGGTTCACCGCTTTCATTGCAGATCCGGCACCAGCGGTATCACCAAGACGAAAGACCTTTTCAGCAGTCGCATCAAGAATGGGGGCTGCGCTCAGGAAAGCGTCAGGCGTGCCAGAGGCCATCACGCTTAGCGCCCCGTTCGCGGCTTTGACAGAGCCACCGGAAATCGGGGCGTCCAGATAATGGACACCGTGTCCGGCACACCGTTTGGCCATGTCGCGGGCAAAGGCAGGAGGAACAGTCGCGCATCCGATCACAACGCTGCCCGCTTGCATCTTAGGCACGATGCCGTCGTCGCCGAACAAGACGGTTTCGGTTTGGGCGGCATTCAGGACGACAATCACAGCAGCGGATAGGGTCGGGGCCACTTCGGCAAGCGTGCCTGGCGCGCCGCCTTCAGATTGGAACCGTGTGACTTGGGCTTCGTTGACGTCAAAGCCGTGTACTTGAAGCCCAGCTTTACGGGCGGATGATGCGATGCCGTATCCCATCGACCCCAATCCAATCACGGCAACCGTAGCGTCTATCATCGTTGTATTCCGTCGTTATGTCCCATTAGTTTTAGGTTTAGCACCAGATCGGGCGACAAGCATACCCGCAAGAATGAATGCGACCCCAACAATCCGCGTGGTCGTGTTACCCGCAGTGCCCAATGCGATATCGACAGCGACGCCCGAAATCATCTGACCTGCGATAATCAGCATCGCCGTTTGCGCGGCACCAATCTTCAGCACAGCCCAACTGGAAGCGGCGATAAACACAAAACCGATCGGACCGCCAAGATAGGCCCACCATGGCGCACCCCACGGATCACCCGTGAACAAACCGCCAAAGGCGATCCCAACTGCAGTGATAAAGGCAAAACCAACCACGTGGTTCCAATAGGATGAATGCAGGGCGGATGTGTACATCGACAAGCTGCCGTTGATCTGACGGCTCAACGATACCAATGCGCCACCCAAGACGGCGAGTGCTGCGAAACCAAGCATCTATACGCCCCCGAAGAAGATAAGAATGACCGATCCAGCCATGATCAACCCCAGCGCCAGCATGTCGCGGGCGGTCGGATTGCGCTGCGGCAGTCCCATCATCCCCCATTTGTCAGCCACAAGACTAAAGACCATTTGCCCAGCCAAACCCAACGCAATCGTGCCCGAAATCGCCAGTGCCGAATTCATCGTGGCCGATGTCAGCATGACAGTGACAGCACCCGATATGCCACCAAGATAAGCCCACCATGGAACTTTGACCGTTGGTTTGGCCTTCTTCGGACGCATCGCTAGCAATACAATAATGGCCAAAAGCGATCCGGTCACATGCGGGACCCAAGACGCAAACAGCAGCGATCCGGTGACCGCCAATGTGCCGTTGAACCAGACCATCAAGGTCAGCAGGCCGCCTGTGGCAAATGCACCAATAAAATCTAGTAATCGGGGGGTGTTCTGGTCAGTCATGACGCCACACTTGACGCTAATTTCATATGGGCGCAAGTAGCCGTTGACTCTGTCTGGCGCACCTCTATAAGCCGCCCATTCATTGGTGTTGGTGGACCTCGCAAGAGGAACCCTGTCATTGCGGCAAAATCCGCAAAAAGGACAACGCCCTTCATGCCTTTCGGGGCGCATATAACGAAGGAGATCAGCGTATGACTAAACGTACCGCTGCCAAGTACAAAATTGACCGCCGTATGGGCGAAAACATCTGGGGCCGTCCTAAGTCCCCAGTGAACCGTCGCGAATACGGCCCCGGCCAGCACGGTCAGCGCCGCAAGGGCAAATTGTCCGACTTCGGTATCCAGCTGCGTGCGAAGCAAAAACTGAAGGGTTACTACGGCGACCTGACAGAGAAGCAATTCCGCCGCATCTACGCCGAAGCTGAGCGTGTAAAAGGCGACACTGGTGAAAACTTGATCGGTTTGCTTGAGCGTCGTTTGGACGCTGTTGTGTACCGCGCCAAGTTTGTTCCAACAATCTTCGCAGCACGTCAGTTCGTGAACCACGGCCACGTGACAGTGAACGGCAAGAAAGTGAACATCGCGTCTTACCGTGTGTCCGAAGGCGACGTGATCGCAGTGCGCGACAAGTCCCGTCAGTTGGAAATCGTTCTCGTGGCATCCCAATTGCCAGAGCGCGACGTGCCTGACTACATGGCTGTTGACCACAACAAAATGACTTGTGAATTCACACGCACACCAACACTGGGCGACGTTCCTTACCCAGTCGCGATGGAACCAAACCTCGTGGTCGAATTCTACGCGAAGAACTAATCGTTCTTCATATGATTACTGGAAAGGCCGTAGCATCCGCTACGGCCTTTTTTGTTTGGGGGGCTGACCAAGCGTGCCTTTGCTTCGAGTCGTCTATTTCGAAATCAGGCAGGTCGACTGTTCAATGACTTATCTTCTTTGGCAGATGCGGCCCCGGAAATCCGAAGCCGCATCCGTCGTGGTTCAGAACTTGCCGTTGTCGTGGGGCATATCTGCTGGAATTTCGGAAACCGTGTCCCAATGTTCCACGATTAGGCCATTCTCGACGCGGAACAGATCAAAGAACGCGGTCGGTGTTTCGCCGATCGTGCCTTCTGATGCCGCGAAGACAAAGTTGCCTTCCGCCACCACGATATGCGTTTCCGCATAGGCCATTGCCTGTCCGGCCTCTGCCATCGCCGCTAGGGCCGCACCAAGACCATCAAGTCCGTCACCAACCATTGGGTTATGCTGCAAATAGGTTTCGGTCGAAACATAGTCCGTAATGCGTTCCGGCGCGCCACCTTGCAGCACATCCTTCACAAACCCTTCGACTAGCGCCTTGTTCGCAGCTGTCTGTTCAAGGTCAACGACGTCGGTCGGGCCATCGGTCATCGAACGTCCTGAAACCGTTGCGGCGGGGGGCACCTGAAGATTGTCCCAGTGTTCAACCACTTGGCCGTCATCCACGCGGAAGACATCAAACGCCACCAGAGTTTCAGCCCCAAGCGCCTGAGCGTTATCGTAAGTGTTGTGCAAAACAACCATGTCACCCTCGGTGATCACGCGGTGGGTCGTCAGTGCGATCCCGCTTTCTTCCAATGCGGGAATGAAGCCAAGGATCGGATCCGCCCCTGTCGGCACGGCGACGTTGTGTTGAATATAATCGGGGGCAACAAGCGCGCGGGCGGCATCAACATCTGTGTCGACGAAGATAGCTGCGACTGCAGCCAGAACTAGGTCTGTAGGTGTCATTTTCTGTTCCTTTATGACAATTGATTCGTTATGCAAATATTGGTATCAAATTCGCACCTAGTATCAATTACGCACTATTTAGGAACCAAGTATGCTTAACGTAACCGCGCTGACCAAAGATGATGCTGCGAATTGTCCGGTCCGGCAGGTGCTGTCGAAAGTCACGGGTAAATGGCAGGTGCTGATTGTCCTAGCCTTGGAAGACGGGACGCTCCGTTTCGGTGAGTTGAAACGCACGATTGGCGACGTCACACAGCGCGTCCTGACCGAGAACCTGCGCAGTCTGGAACGCGACGGCTACCTGCGTCGTGATGTCGATCCGGGACCACCTGTTGCGGTGCGTTACACGTTGACCGCCCTCGGAGAAGAATTATTGCCATTGCTGCGCGGCCTGACCGAATGGGCGGCACATCGCCATGCAGATGTTCAAGCCTCGCGCGAGATCTTCGACGCGAGATAATAGCTGAGGCGGGTAAAAGCATCGGCCTTAGAACGGTTCTTCCAACCAAGTCGTTTGAGGAAACTTTAGCATTTCATCCCGCAGCCATTGCCCGGCGACCCCCAATGCCCGTCGTTCGGTCCAAACCAGATCAATGCCTTCCAGTAGGTCGTTTTGCTGAAACGCATAATTGAGCCGAACGAGTTCTTTGCGTTCAATCGGTTGCTTGACGAGCGATAGTGGCAATTCGGCCCAACCAAATCCGGCACGGACAAAGTCGATGATCAAATCGGGATCTTCCGCGTGCCAAACTGCGGCGCTCTTCTTTTCGTTTTGCTGTGATGTTCCTTTGACCGGATCTTTGTGGCGCAGGATTTGTCTATGGCGCCGTAGGTCACGATAAGAGGCGTCATCGTTCTGCGCCAACGCATGGTCAGGTGCGCAGACCGGGATCAGTTTAGAATAGCCAAGTCCGCGAAATTGCAGGCCAGTCGGGTAACCCTCTTGTTCCGCCATAAGGCCGATATCTGTTCTGCCGTTGCGTAGCATGTCGGCTGAATCGTTGGAGCTGGGCGTCGTGACTTCCAGTGAAACCGAACTGAACCGCTGTGTGAACGCGCGAAGCAAGGGCATAAGCGGTTCTGTACTAATGCCTTTTTCGACCGAAAGGGACACGTGGGTCTCGATCCCTTCGGCCATGGAATTTGCCATCGCCATGAACTCGGTCGTACCCAGAAGAACGCCGCGTGCATGCGGTAGCAGAGCTTGCCCTTGAGGGGTCAGGATGGGGCTGCGCCCGCTGCGATCAAAAAGCGGAACGCCACAATCAATTTCAAGATTCGCAATCGCGGTCGAAACTGCTGAATGGGCTCTGCCCAGACGCCGCGCCGCTGCGGAGAACGATCCAAGGTCAGCCGCATAGACAAAAGCACGCAGGATTTCTGTATTCGGCATGTCTAACCTGTCTGATTTTCAGACAGATACTAACTGGATCGCAGCAAAAAACAGATAGTAAAATTTGGAATGCACCACCCTCCATGCTGGCCAAAGGTTTCGATATGTTCGATGAATCCCTTATCCTTGATCTAACTACACGCCTGTCCAGACTACCAAGGTTCGCGTTGGCGCAACTGCCAACGCCGTTGCACCCACTGCGCAATTTTGGCCAACTGCTGAACGGTCCTGAATTGTGGATGAAACGCGATGATCTGTCCGGACTTGAAGGGGGCGGAAATAAGACACGTAAACTCGAATTTCTGACAGGGGACGCGCTGGGCAAAGGGTGCGATATGCTGGTGACTGTTGGTGCAATCCAGTCCAACCACACCCGCCAGACTGCAGCGGCAGCCGCCAAAGCGGGCATGAAATGCGCGTTGCTGCATTGCGCTTGGACCAAGGACGCAGGCCCGAATTACCGTCATGTGGGCAACATACTGCTGAGCCATATGTTGGGGGCAGAGCTGTATATCGACGAAACAGAACGCCCGATCGAAGATCAGGGACCGCTGGAAGAATTCATGGCTCATTTACGCGCGCAGGGTCATCGACCCTACCTGATACCTGGGGGTGCATCGGAACACCCCCTTGGCAGTATGGGGTACATGAACTGCGCCATCGAACTAGCGATGCAAATGCAGCAGACTGGCGTGTTCTTCGACCACTTGGTTCATACGACGGGATCGAGCAGCACGCAGGCGGGTCTGGTTGCTGGCTTCAAGGCGCTCGGCGTCCCAACCAAGATTATCGGGATCGCCGATGACGGCGAGACAGCAATCAAAACGCGGCGGGTCCGCGAGTTAGCGAACGAAGCCCTCGCGGTCTTAGAATTGCCCGAGCTGGTTGAGGAAAATGATGTCACGGTGATTGCCTCAAACGATGCTGACTACGGCTATGCCGATGATGCGATCAAAGAGGGTATTCGCCTGATGGCCACCACAGAAGGGCTTATCGCCGATCCGGTTTACGAAGGCCGCGCGATCCGCGGTCTTCTGGATCTGGCCGCACAGAACCGGTTCGCGTCGGACGCGAAAATCCTGCTGATGCATCTTGGCGGTTCGCCTGCGGTTCATGCCTATGCGGGCCAATTCGGCGACATCGCCCTGACGCCATTCAACACAAAATAACGACAACGACCGCCCAACGACACAAATCACATCGGACAAAGACGCTTTGATCGCAAACGGCGATCAACTGAACTACCAGCGCGCCGTGCCTGACATATTGCGGGCGGCAATACAAAACAGGAGCTTGGCAAATGGCTAACAACACGGCTTTGCGCAGCGGGCGCGAACGCGTTCAATACACGGTGGCCTTTGAAGTTATCCTCATGGCAATTCTCGTGCCCGCCGGTGCCTTGCTCTTGGATAAAAGCATCGCCGAAGTTGGCGTGCTCGGGGTCATTCTTGTGCTAAAGGCAATGGTGATGGGGCTGATTTATAATTGGGTCTTTGACAGGTTTGACGCCAAATCGGGCCGCGTTGCGTCCGACCGTTCGACCATGGGCCGAATCCTGCATGCCGTCGGTTTCGAAATGTCGCTGCTGATCACTTCGATTCCGATCTACATGTGGTGGTTCGATTTCAGCATGTTGCAGGCGATATCGACGGACATCGTCGTCACAACCTTCGTCGTTGGGTACACCTATGTCTTTTCGCTGGTCTATGATCGGAAGTTCCCGGTTGGATCCCGTTAAATGCGCGCTACGCACCCAATCAACGCGAAAGCGACCGCCCTTCGGCCTTAAGCTTTTTGTTCAGGATTTGCCGAACCTTGATCCCCGCGCCATCAGCCCCCAGCGTCACTTCTAAGAAGTCGAGCCCGCGTGGATCGGCGGCAACGCTGGCTTGCAGTTTTTCAAGCAGGTGTTTGTCTTCGTCAAACGCGGCAGTCACGCTCGCGCGTGTCTTTTCGGCAACCTCATCTGTCAGCGAAGGTACGTCAAACGCGGCCATCCAGAAATAGTGCGTTTTACCGCGCTGCGCAGGTGTCACGATATGGCAGCCACGCACGATGAAATCGGACCGTTTGCCCGCATCTGGGTTAGGATCATGCACATTCCAGTCCGAAAACGAAATGGCCAGTGACGGCATTCGTCCCTTTTGCACCCGCTTGATCGGCTTGTCTTCGGGCAGCCCCATGCCTGCGCAGAACAGCGGTGACAGCGGCGCAAGGTCGAATTCCTGTTCGTAGCAAATTGTCTCGCCGTCCATGTAGGTGTCGGGCGCCGTGATCCAATCGTCCTGCTTGAAGGTGTTCTTATGCAGAAAGGCGATGTGCGTCAGGTCCAAAACATTCTCGCGGATCAGCATCCAGTTGGCTGCGACCTCGTAATACCCATGCACTGGCGTCCAGTCGGGGTCTGTCTGATAGCCGACTTCTGGCGGGTCACAATCAATGGCATCCTGATCGCCCATCCAAATCCAGACATAAGCCCCGGCATCGCGCACTGCAAAAGACGGAATTTCGGCGGTTTTGGGTTTCATGTGCTGGGTCGGTGCTTTGGTACAGCGCCCCGCGGTATTGAACTCCATCCCGTGGTAGGGGCAGATGATCTTGTCGTCACGAACATGTCCTTCAGACAGCGGTGCCCAACGATGCGGGCAGCGATCATAAAGTGCGGCGGGCGTGCCATCCTCTAGCCGGTAAAGCACCACAGGTGTTTCCAGCAGCCATCGCGCCAGCGGTTTCGTCGTCACCTCATCGCGGTGCGCCGCCACCCACCACATGTTGCGGGGATAGTTGTCCTCAAGCATCCCGTTGGGAATCGTTTGGCCGTTGGTCCGGTTGGCATCGTCTTTCATGTCGCATCCTCGCTATTCAAAAGCGTCTCAAAACGCGCGATTTCGTCGGGTTTCATTTGGTAGCTGTGTTCGGCATCTGGAAAGCGTCCCGCACGCACGTCGTCGGCATATGCCGCGAAGGCATCGGTGGCGTCTTGGGCAAGGTTGGCATAGCGCTTGGCGAACTTGGGCTTAAACGTATCGAACGCACCCAGCAGATCGTAGCCGTTCAGCAACTGGCATGTGCCAGCAACGCCCGCACCAATCGAAAAGGTGAAGATGTCCACGGCGTCATCCACAGCCTTGCCGACCTCATAAGGCATCGCCTCAATCTCAAGCCCTATCGCACCGGCAGCCTCAATCGCGCGGGCATCCGCAACAATGTCCATCGCCGCCTCAGCTGTCCGGCCTTGCATCTTAAAGCCGCCCATCTGATGCACTTTGTGGGGCAGCAGTCCAACATGGCTCATCACCGGAACGCCTGCATCGGCGACCGCGCGGATAATGGGTGCGCCTTCACGGCCCAACTGCAGCTTCAACGCGTCCGCGCCGCTTTCCTTCATCATCCGTACGGCATTCGTCACGGCGAGGTCAGGCGTCGCGTAGGACCCATAGGGCATCGACACGAGACACAGGGTGTTTGGCGCACCCCGCCGCACGGCTTGCGTGTGCATGATCATCTGATCAATGGTCATCGCCAGCGTATTTTCATGGCCATGCAAAGTCATGCCCAGACTGTCGCCGACACCAACAATATCAACGCCGGCACGTTCGGCTCACGTGGCCGTCAACACCTCTCCAACTGCGACCATAACCAGCCGTCCGCCTGCAGCCTTCTTCTCGGCCAGTTGCGGTAAGGTCAGTTTTTTGCGGTCTTGCGTCATTGCAACCTATTGCGACTATGGAATCGTTGCATTTTTTGTTCCATTTGGAACAATATGCGCTAGGACAGGCGTAACTGGCAATGGGCAACCGATCATGGATAGATCAAACGACGCAGACCTGACGCGGATATTCGACACGATCGAATATCCCGAGGCGTACCGCATCACCTATCTCGCGAATGCCATCGTGTTCCCGGCCTACGCCGAGATCAAACGGGACTTTGGCCTCGTGCGTGCTGAATACATCCTGCTGGCTTGCCTATCGCACTTTGACGTTCTCACGGCACAAGACGTGGCCCGCATATCACGCCGCCCGCGCAACACGATCAGCCGTGCAGTGCATCGCATGTTGCGCGATGGATATTTGGACCGCGCCCCTGACCCGTCGGACGGGCGGCAAACAAAGCTTAAGATCACCCCAAACGGTCGGGCTTTGCATGACAAGATCAGCGGCTATTTGAGCCGCCGGCAAGATGACGTTTTGGCGGCGCTTAGCGCCGACGAACGCGCAACCCTTGGGGCGCTCCTGAAAAAAGCGGCCCTTAATTCCGCAAAACTTGACGACTGAGGCACCCTCAATGGCTGAAATCGGACCAAACACCCGTCTACGCGTGTCACCGTTCTACGAAGCGACGATTGGGGAAGGCGTGACTGCCTTTTCCCCCTACAACAACATGCTCATGCCGGTGTCCTACGGCGACGCAGATGCCGAATATGACCGTCTAATGAACGGGGTGTCGCAATGGGATGTCAGCGTCGAACGGCAGGTGGAAATCATAGGGCCAGATGCTGCCCGATTGGTCCAACTTTTGTCAGTACGGGACCTGTCCAAGATCGAAGTGGGAAGGGCAAATATGTGCCAATGTGCGACCATCGCGGCGTGCTGATTAACGATCCCGTTGTGCTTAAACATGAAGACGGCCGGTTCTGGCTGTCTATTGGGGACAACAACATCCTCATGTGGGCGCGGGCCATTGCAGCCGAACGCGGGTTAAACGTCGACATTTGCGAACCTGATGTCTCTCCGATGGCGGTGCAGGGCCCCAAAGCCGAAGATGTGGTCGCGTCCGTCTTTGGTGAATGGGTGCGCGCGCTGAAATATTTCTGGTTCGCCCCGGCAGAAATCAACGGCATCCCGCTGATCATCCAGCGTTCGGGCTATTCCAAACAGGGCGGGTTTGAAATCTATTTGCGCGACGGCACGCGCGGGACCGATCTGTGGAACATTACCAAGGAAGCTGGTGAACCATGGGGGATCGGCCCCGGAAACCCGAGCCCTATCGAACGGATCGAGAGTGGGCTGTTGTCCTACGGTGGCGACACCGATGACCAGACCAACCCGTTCGAGGTCCGCCTTGGCAAATATGTTGATCTGGATCTTGATGACGAGGTGGTCGGCATACAGGCGCTGCGGCAAATTAAGGCTGAAGGTGCTAAACGCCAGCAGGTAGGCATCGTCTTCGATAACCCCGAACGCCGACCCGGCCATGCGATTTGGTACGCGGTTCAGCAGGGCGATAGGGGTGTTGGGCACATGACCTGCGGGGCATGGTCGCCACGTGCGGGGGCGATGATCGGATTTGGATTGGTCCATACGGACCTTACCGTCGGTGATGAGGTTGACGTCGTGCGTGGCGGGTACGTCGATCGCGCGAGGCTCTGCGAATTACCGTTTTTTTAGAGTCTTAAACGGGATTCGTCCCGCGAACCAATCGGCGGCCTGCAAATGGCGGCCATCGGCTGCCAACTTGAGCCAGTCCGGCAAAAGGCAAAGCTATTCCGACCGAAGGCAACCAAAGTTCGCGCATGTCTTGAGGATGTTGGTGGAGCCTAGCGGGGGCGCTATCTGGTTTCATAAATTCCTTATTTGTAAGGGCTATACGAGCTTCTGGTCGGTGTCAATGTAGCGGATCTCTGTAGCACTTTTCGGATGACGTCAGACGAAATCTAAGAGGGCATCACCATTGAGGAAATGCCTCTTCTACACTTGATTGCTGAAACGACTGGTGCGGTGTTTGTTAGACACGGGCGTAAAAAGCCTTATCGCGAACAAGAAGGTGCTCAGAAGAGGACTCGAACCCATCGCAAAACGCTTATTTCATTGGTTTCTGTAAGGCGCTATTTAGATCGTTGTGTAGTGATTGTGTAGTGCTTTCTAAACCTGTTGGCTGGAAGGAGACTTTCGCTGCAGGTATGAAGTTTCAGATTGGCCAAAGAAAAAGCGGACCTTCAACATAGACATCATGTGCGGTTGCCTCACTGAGTGGTATGGACCTACCCAAACGGCTTTCGCTATTATCTCGCGACCCGCTTTGGTGAGGGTAGGATTCAACCTCTTCTTTCCGAGGCTGGATAGCAAATGTGTAGGTAGGTAAGAATTCTTCGGACAACTGCCGCACTGAAAATTGCTCACTGGCGCATATCGAAACGATGGGCGTGTTGCTGAAATCAAGGATAATATGCGGAGGCAGACCCAATATATTGAGTTGATCAGCATTGTGAGACACAACTTAAAGGTTTACTCGTGGCAGGTAGATTACATTCTTGATTTCGAGGTGAAGGCGTTGGGCGATAAGCAAGTATTTAAACGTAAGATTTTGATAGACGCGCCAATCAAGAAAGACCTTTTTGATGGTAAGGGGCATCACAAAACTGCTTTGGCTTTAGCCGATGCCATCTCCGAGTTCGAATTTGAGGACCGAGCAATTGGACTTGAAGGAGCGTGGGGTAGCGGCAAGTCCAGTGTCGTTGAGATGGCGGAGTCATTGCTCGACAAACGCAACAAAGGATCTTCAGCCCGTTTTAGTTTCTTCACATTTGATATTTGGAAATCTCAAGGTACAGCGTTTCGAAGGACATTTCTCGAACACCTTGTATCGTGGTCACTTCGCGAGTTCCCGAAGAAAAGAGCCAACCTCGAGTTGATCGAGAAGAAGGTGAAGGGAAAGACAAAACACCTTACCACAGACAACAATCCAATGCTCGACTGGTACGGTGTTGCAGTTTTGGTAGTCTTACCGTTTTTGCCGATATTTTATTTCTGGGCTAAGAAGGTCTTTGATGAAACTGAAGAAGGGTTCCTGAAATCCAACCCCATGTGGTGTTTGTATCTATTCCTCGGAGCTACATTACTCAGAGCTATCCACAAGTATGCATTTGGCGATGACAAAGACCCATCTTTCAGGTCCTCGCTGTCGCGAACACTCTTGATCAGCGCTAAACAGTACGAAAGCCAAGAGGTTACCCAACACATTCGTGAAGTCGATCCAAACGACTTTGAGTTCCAAGAAACGTTGACTGAGATATTGGCGACAATTCAAGGTCCAAAAAACAAGATCGTTCTGGTTCTAGATAACATAGATCGAATTCCAAAAGAGGACTTAGATGACTACTGGTCTGCTGTGCGCTCGATCTTCACTAAGAGCAGCACTTCTTCTAACGTTAAGAAAAACTCTGAAATTACAGCAATCGTACCATATGATCGCGCTCACATATTGCCAAAAAATGCCTTTGATGATGACGGAAATCTAGACAACGAGGGAATATTCGTCCGAAGGGAACTACTGTCAAAGACGTTTGATGAGATATTGCATGTTGCTGCACCAGTTATGTCAAACTCGCGCGCATTCTTTGAAAGCAAGATTGCCGAAGCTTTGCCCAACTACAATGATGCGGATGAACTGTTCCGTTGCTACTTGATATTTAATTCTCACTTTGGAGCTCGAAGCAAACAGTTTACTCCGCGCCAGATCATTGCATTCATTAACGAGTTGACTGGCTTGTTCGGAATGCACGTTGGAACATATGATCTAACAACTGTCGCTGTGTTCATTTGCTTTCGTGAGGCAATCGAAGACGACCCATACGTGCTTACAAGTTCTGATTTCTTGGATGAGAAAATCCGGCGCTTGGCTCCAGACGCCCAGCTTGAAGAAAACCTAGCGGCGCTACTGTACAATGTGGATAGTAATCTTGCACTCGAACTGCTCTTGGACAGCAGAATCTTAAATGCCGCTGAGGATAGCTCTGCAGAAGAGTTGGTAACTCTTTCGAGATCAAAGGGCTTTGAACTAAGAGTTGGTGAAGTAATAGCCGACAGCCAGAGATCATGGGCAAGCTCTGGTGAGCTAGGTCAAGTTATTCGTAATTTTGCAATGCTTTTTGAGGAATACGACGGGGACGCGAGAAGCCAAATCATTGAGGGGCTTTGCCTATCGTTACGTGGGGTCAAAGAGATTGCCTTAGTCCAAGAACAGTACGCTGACTACCTCACTTTGGTGAATTACTGTGGTGAAGAAAAGGTTTCAAGCGTCCTTCGCACTATCCTTGTGAAGGCCCTGAATAGCATTACAACTGAGGGGCCAGCCGACTTCGAAATAGGGCGCAATTGGGTCAGTTTTCTAAGAGACATTAGGGAAATGTTTGCACCGGATGAAGGTCTGCCAATGGTTGCAAGTGCACTAGCGACGGTTTCCCTTCCGTCCATTCCCGATTTCTTGCTTGGCTGCGCTTATGGTTGCCATGAGCACGCTATTCCATTGAAAACTCATGGCACAATCTCAATGCCAGTCCCCAAGAGCGATTCAGACGAGAATCCTTTAGTTGATTTTGCAGACGAGAACTCCGATTTAGCGTTTGAAGTGTTTTCGGAGCTTCTAGAAGCAAATGCGGTGAAAAACCCCCAATGGTTGTTAGTAGGACAAAAGATCATTGCGAACTTGCAAGTCGCAGAAACGCATGAAGTTCGGCAATTCTCAAGTTTGTTAAAGATGTTGGTTCTCTTGACGAACAAGGCTCCCGAAAGTGTGCGTAATTCGTTAGATATTGAACCCATCATTGGAAGTTCAGTATTTTTCGATGGTTTTGGAAAGGTATTCACGGAGAATGACGGTGACGAGGGCGTTGCCCATGCACTTTTCCTCGCGCGTACAAAGCTGAACGGCGAGCAACTGCCTGCTTTAAAAGGCATCGCCGGGGCTCCGCCCACTGCGACTGCAAAAGCTGGTTACGAGAGATTCAAGCAAATCTATGACGGCGAACTAGAGCTATCTGACGAGCAACTCAGCGTAGTAGCAGCTAATGCTAAAGATCGAAGCGCTGTAACAAAGTGGATTATCGATGGTGACCAATATACTTCACACGCCTTAATTGATGGTGTCGTTCGCAAAGCATTTGAAACTCTTCCCTTACCCTTTATCGGATTTTCTACGCTACTAGGTTACTTTGATTTTCTCGATAGAGTGTTGGATAACGATTTTGGCGAAGTGATTGTGGGACTCCAACATAGATACAAAACCGAGGACCATAGTAAGACCAAATTGAAAGATGTGCCATTGGGTGCACTGACAAAAATTAGGAGTGTAACCGATGAAGGCTATCGCGATCTCTTCGATCTGGTCGAAAAAGAGCTTCAATCGATAGGCGGTGACGAATGGACTTCTTGTCTGGCAGCTAGCTCTCATGAGGTTGCTCTACTTGTCGAATATTCAAATATCGCAGAAATTTCTATGCCAGATGCCGAATTTAGGGCTTCTTTCCAAAGTTTCGTTTCGGACGTCCTAGATGAAACAACCGATATTTCCTCTTCGACAGTTAGTTTCGACGTCGTTTTTCAAACTATACCAAAGAGTTTCCATTCTGACCTGTTCCGTAAGTGTCGGGAGAGTGTTCGCTCGGTGACCGCTAACGGTCTGCAAAACGCAATGCGTATGATGCCAAATGTCGTCGTCGGAATTGTTACAGATGGCGATAGGGTGATGGCTAGCGAGAAAGAGAGTATTGTAAGGCATTTTCTGTGTACTGCGCTTGATGCCAAAGACCGTCAACTTTTGTCAGCGTTTGTTAAGTTAGGGCGAAAGCGGGTTGCGGACTTCATTAAGCATTCGGAGGATGCCACTAGAGATCTTCTAACTGGCTCCATGGAGAATTTTGCCAAGCAGGAAGAAGATCGCGAATTTAGCCGCAAAGTAAGTGATGTAGTTATAGGTGCGAAGCGAACACGTATTGTTTGGAATGGACTTTTCCCAAGCTACGAAAGCGTAAGTGTCGAAGATGATGATCCTGCAGAGTAAGCAAAGTGAATACTGAATTTAAAGCCGAGCGTTTGAAGGTGAAGCTTTTGACGTAGGCGAACTTTGCGCTTTCAACGAATGTCGGCAATGAACGACCGCATTGCAGCATTGCCGAGGGTGGACGAACGGCAGCTATGGCCCCTTTTGCCGCAGTAGGTGCTTCTGGCCGATTATTTTTGTGCGAATCTTGCTCCGAAAAGGGATTGTTAGATTTCGACTTCACTCTGGCAAGCATCGCTATCATTGGTTTGACGTATTTCCGTCACTTGAGGGCTCGCCTCTGGGGCTATCGAGTAACCGCCTATTGCAATCAAGCGGTGAGTCGGGTGATCTGAATTCAGGCACTTAAAAAAGAGTATAGAACAATGAAATTCATCAAAAATTCTCGAATCGCAGGTATGATTGCAGGAGCTACGACTGGAGCTACTATTGGAGCTGGGACAGGCATCGTTGGCGGCCTATTCGGGGCCATGGCAGGGGCCTCGGTCTTCACGGTGATTGGTGCGGGGTGGGGCCTTAGCGCTGGACCAGATGCCGCGCAAAAGATCGAAGAATGGCGCGACAAAAGAGCTTCCAAGAAGGGTGCAAAATGATGCATGACTTCAAACCGAACGATCAAGTTGTGCGCAAAAACGACCCTGAAGAAATCATACTGTTTGTAGATCAGGTTTTTGGTGACACCATCACGTGTACCAATCCCAGAGACGAGAACAACAAGCTCCATTTGGATGCCTGTGGACTAGCTCACAAAATTTACCACAAGGGTGGGGAAGAGTGAATGAACATGACAGTCAGTCGTCCCGATCTAACATTAAATCGGGTAAAAGCATGGTCCGTTTCAAGGCCGTCGTTCTTCGATAAGGTCCGGTCTGGGCTGTGAGATGTCAGAACCTATCCAAGCAGAAAATGATTGTTCTTTTAACTCACTACAAGGCGTATTTTTAGGCTTACTAACAGCTTTGCAGTGACCTTTAAGAAATCAAAAAACAAAATCCCCCATCGAACTCACATGCCCCACTTGCTTAGCGCAGCTTCAGCGGTCTCAGGCTTGTCCCTGATGCGCAAGATGGTCTGTCTGGTCAGTCCGGTAGCCTTGGAGATGCTTGAGGCCCCTTCGCCCAATGCAAGCTGGTCTATCACAGCTTGATAGGTCTTGCGATCATAGCTTGGCTTCTTGCCGCGATACCGTTGCTGGTCATCCTTAGCGGCCTCGATTCCGGCCCTCTGAGCCTCTTTGGTGGCTTCTGATTGTGCTTGCGCCGTAGCGGCCATGAAGGCAATGAGAGCGTCCCTCACAGCCGCTTGCATGGGGTCTCTAGTTGCCCCATTGAAGGTCATCTTGTTGATTACAGTCTTGATAATGACCCCCCTCCGCATGAAGTCTCGGATGGTGTCGGTGACGTCCTCATAGTTGCGGCCTAAGCGGTCCACCCAGCGCACCACGAGGACATCTCCAGACCGGAGTATGTCGAACAGCCTCTTGCCCTCAGACCGCTCAGAAAGGCGTGTGTGGATGCCTGAGACGCCGTGGTCACTCACTACCTTGTCGATGGTGAACCCAGCAGCCTCTGCTTGGTCTTTCTGGTGGGTGATGTTCTGGTCTTTGGTGGATACGCGGGCATAGAGAACGGTTTGAGACATGGTGGCCTTTGGGTGTACGTTAGGTTGATGTCCGTTGATAGTGGTGTCCGTTGATGTATGTCAAGTCTTACGTACACCTAATGGCTGTCCATTCAGTATGACCACAAAGGTATACCCTAACGTACATCATGTGGCCTATGACCACCTACTTCGTTACCCCTAAATGAAGGTCATGAATTGCAGCCGATTGGCCCATTACTTGCTTGACCAATTCCTAAGGCAGTTCGATGGTCATCATGGTCATCATGGTCATCATGGTCATCATGGTCATCATGGTCATCATGGTCATCATGGTCATCATGGTCATCATGGTCATCATGGTCATCATGGTCATCATGGTCATCTTTATTCTTGTTCTATGATGATGATCCTCTCATCCATTCTTGGTTCTTGGTTCTTGGTTCTTGGTTCTTGGTTCTTGGTTCTTGGTTCTTGGTTCTTGGTTCTTGGTTCTTGGTTCTTGGTTCTTGGTCTTCTCTTATGGGCTGCCTGCACGGCAGATAGTGGGGGCAATTGTTTCTCTACATAGTGGGGGTAATTAAACGCCCGTCCAGCTCAGACCAGAGGAGCTAGCTAGCACCCATTCCGTGGTGATTGATCCAAGCACATAGGTTCGTGCTTCTTTGCTTCACGTTGGTCGTTGTCCGTGACGTTAGTTCATGGGGGTAGGGGGGGGGTATCGCAATGCTCTTATATATTAGATGACCCAAGACATTTTTGTCGGAAAAATCATCGTAGCCTAGTGCCGCATCACGTTAGCCTTCACCCCTTTCATAATATGGTGACGACGCCTTCTGACCACCACGATTGAAACATGATGGTCAGAACAAGTTATGCGGTGATTAGATGGCCATGTGATGAACAGATCACTTCACCAGTTTTAGGTTCGGGCGCTTTGCCGTAGACGACGCATTTCACACTGTGTTTCCAGAACCGCCAACAGTAGCGATTGGCAAGTTGACTGATCGTTTTGTAGCTTTTGGGGCTGTTGCAGTAGAAAAGCTGCTTCTTTTGTCTTGGCGGTTTCAGTAGCATTTTATTCGTCAAGATTTGGCGGAGACCTGAGTGACCCGAACGGGCTTGGTCTATGAAGTCTTTCAGTACGCCTAGTCGTGATGCAGGGGCGGTCGTGTAGTACATCTCAGCCAGCCGTTTTGAACGATCAAACAGCAGTTCGTTGTCTTGTCGTTTACTGTGGCTATGTGAGCTGTTAGCTGGCGTCTGTACGCGTTTCTGGCGCTGATACTTAGCCTTACGGCAGTTCGGACTACAGTAAGCTTGGTCCTTTCGTCTACGGGCAAAAGCAAAGCCGCAGACGGGGCATTGGGTCGTCATTGGGTTAATCCTGTGTGGGTTCCTTGTGAAGGGAGGGGGTAATTCCTGCCTCTGGAACGCCTTAGGATTACTAGTTCCACACATGTCCGAGCGGCGCTTTAGCGGTCCTCTAGGATTTATAGTGACCTGAGCGATAGGCCGGTATGGATGTCCAATCGACGGAAGGGTAGCTGATAAGCTGTAACGAGGCATTGAGTTCGCTGACGTCGTAGCCTTCACCACCATATGCGCCACCAGTCCCGCCCTCTTCACGGCCAGCTATGGCCTCCCCGTGCCCTTGATAGACCTTCGCTCTTCGACAAGCGTCCTGAAAGCTGTGCCGAAGGCTGTGGAATGAAGTCTTGCTCGTCTTGATGTCGATCTTCTCCATGTACGGTGAGAAGAACTTCGTGACGTTCTCTGAGAAGTAGCCTTTTGCGCCTACCTTCAGATCAGGGAAAAGCCTTGCTTTCGGATCAGCAGCGCTTGCGCGTTCAGAAACTAACTCTAACAGGCCTAACTGCTTTAGTTGACTGTGTATTGGGACCTTCCTGCGTGATGCGTTGCTTTTGGTCCGCTGGAACTCCATCTCATCTACGATGTGTAGATAGTCGACGCCATCCTCGGTCTTTATGTCTGAAATCAGTAGCTGACCGATTTCGTTCGACCTTGCTCCGGTCCAGACTGCGATCATAGGCAGCCAGAACTTCCAATGGCTAGTCATCTCAAAATTGCCGCTTCTCGCGCAAAGTCGTGCGGAATGACAAGTGCGCCATACTGGGCTGCTAAAGAGGGTCGTCAGGTCGGCCTGTGAGATAGGTGCACGTTTGTCCTTGGCGCTGACTTTGTCTCTGAGGCGCAGCTTGTCCACGGGGTTCGAGATTTCCTCGATGGTGTTGATCGCTAGCCAACCGAAGAATGACCCGACGCGTACCATGGCTTTGTTGTAGGTGGAAATCGATATCGGTTCCAAACCCAATTCTTGAGCCTTGTCGACGGCCTGCAGTAGCGGTAGGTCCCGCGTCTCTCTGAGCTTCTTGATGTTGGCGGGAAGCTTGGAAAGAACTGATTTGAACCGCAGCCCATCGGCTTTGCCGTAGTCCGTGTAGGGCCGTTCTCCTACGATTTCGATGAAGACAGCAAGCCAGTGACGATGGTCGTCCTGTGACTTGATACCCCAATCTGACCTCGACTTTTCTTCGACCCATTCTGAGACCTTGGAGGACATAAGGCTGGCCTTCCGCTCGATTGGGGCAGGGGCTGGAGGGGTCAAGACGACATCCCCTTGCTGGCGGGCCTTCGTGTCTTTGGACGCCAGTACAACAGCTTGTTGCAAGGCCTGAGCTAGACGTTTTCGATCAGGTGAAGCGGGTGCAAGCTTGAGATTGATATCACTCCAGCTGAGCACCTCATCAACTTCACCATCCCAGAATGGGTCGGACTTGCCCTGTGCTGATAGATGACGCGCATCCTTGTCGAAGTTGTCAATCTGTTCGCCATGCTCTGCAAAGCTGGTTAGCGGCTCGTCAGGGAGCGCCCCTATCACGTTGCCATCATCACCGAGTTCAACGAAGCCATCTAGCCGAACCTCCTCATCTTCCTCCAGCAGGTGGCGGTAGTACGCATCACGAACCGAGTTGATTTGGTCTGGTGTAAGAGCGTCCAGCACATCAGCTTGCTCACGTGCTAACTCGCGACGATGATTGGCGAAGCGCTGGTCAACTTCGACAGCGGCCACGCGCACCTTTTGGAGCGCTTCAGCGTGGTCTTTCGTCTTCAATGAGAAAACTTCTTCGGCCTTTGGGTAGGTCTCTTTGATATCGTTTGGGATTGCAGCACGATGATAATAGACCGCACCTCTGCGGTACAATCGGGTGTGTCCAGCCACTTTGACTAACCTCGTCACTGTAGCACTTTCCCGTTACACTTGGACATCAATCACCTGTAAATCAAAGGCTTTACAGTAAAATAAGGGGTTTGAGAGGTGATGGTGGAGCCTAGCGGGATCGAACCGCTGACCTCCTGCATGCCATGCAGGCGCTCTCCCAGCTGAGCTAAGGCCCCATCAGATGTGGATATTTCCACATGGGAACGACTTGCGTCGCGTGCTGCTGTCTATGCAGCGTGGCGGGCGAGATCAAGATCAAAAATCTCGCCCATCACGAAAATCTTCTGAGACGAATTAATCGTCGTCGTCGCCAGTGGCTACATCAGCCAATTCTTCCAATGAAACGGTATCATCGTCATCATCTTCCAGAACGTCGTCGCCCAGATCGACATCATCATCGTCGTCCGCGTCTTCGTCGTCCAACACCAGATCATCGTCTTGATCCGCGTCTTTGGCGTTCATTTTCTTGGTCTGCGCATCTTCGGCATCAGCAACCATCGTCCGTGTCTTGCCAGTCTCAACAGGGACTTCTTTCCCTGTGTACGGGCTGATCACCGGCGTGGCGTTCAAATCGTAGAAGCGTTTGCCGGTCTCGGGGCAGAGGCGCTTCGTGCCCCACTCTTCCTTAGGCATTGGCTATTCCTTATAAATCTGGTCGTGCTCTTGCAGCGGATCGCTGCCAACTGCCATAAGCAAACAGTGGTGTCAAAGCCTTTGGCACAGGTCAACAACGGAACTATGGATATGGGCCACCATACCCTGCATGGCAACCCCCCGATTGAGGTCGCTTTACGCCGGTCATCTACCGCCAAACGCCTGTCTTTACGGGTGTCGCGGCTGGATGGGCGCGTCACACTGACGATTCCTAAGCGCGCGCGGGTGCCAGAGGCGGTCGCATTCCTCGAAGAACGCGAATCGTGGCTGCGCGGGCATCTGTCCCAGGTCCGCGAATTACACGTGGTTGAAGCAGGCGGCACGGTCCCTTTTGCCGGTCGGTTGATCCCCGTTGTGGCAGGGCGCAGCAAGCGGGCGATGCTGACCGAAGATGCATTGCATGTCCCAAATGAACAGACTGCGGGCCAGAAAGCCCAAGCGCTGTTAAAAGCGCAGGCGCGTGATGTGCTGGCCTCCGCATCTGATCGCTATGCGGCGCAGATTGGTAAAACCTACGCCCGTCTGTCGCTGCGTGATACGCGGTCGCGGTGGGGGTCATGTTCATCCAAAGGGACGTTGATGTATTCATGGCGGCTGATTATGGCCCCGCCAGAGGTGCTGGATTACGTCGCCGCCCACGAAGTCGCGCATTTGGCCGAGATGAACCATTCCCCTGCGTTTTGGGCCGTCGTGGAACGGCTGTATGGGGATCACATGCCGGCACGTCGCTGGTTACGTGAAAACGGTGATCAATTGCATCGGGTACAGTTCGGCGATTGACCTGATCCGGTTTTGTGATCACAAAGATCGCATGATTGCGCCACGTCCCCTAGATCCAACCGCTGCTGCCCACGAACGTGTGTATCGCGCTTTGCGTACCCAAATTATGCATGGTGAAATTGATCCTGGGGCGGCGCTGACGTTGCGGGGGATCGGTAAGGATTTTGATGTCTCCATGACGCCCGCGCGCGAAGCCGTGCGGCGTTTGGTGGCGGAAGGGGCTTTGTCGCTTTCGTCATCGGGACGTGTAACGACGCCAGAACTGTCCAACGACCGGATCGAAGAACTCGCGACCTTGCGCGCGATGATCGAACCGGAATTGGCCAGTCGTGCCTTGCCGCGGGCGCATTTTGCGCTGATCGAACGGCTTGAGGCGATCAACCAAGGTGTCAGTCAGATGGTCGCGCGGCACGACGCATCCGGCTACATCCGTATGAACCTTGAATTCCACCGCACGCTTTACCTGCGGGCCCAAGCGCCCGCGATGTTGGCGGTGATGGAAACGGTTTGGTTGCAACTTGGACCGACGATGCGTGCGCTTTACGGGCGGCTCAATCGGACGGAACCGCCTTATCACCACAAACTGATCCTCGCGGCGTTGAAGGCAGGGGATGAACCCGGTTTGCGATTGTCAGTCCGGACAGACGCAACACAAGGGCTGCGGATGTTGAAAGCCTAAGCAGGCATCGCAGTCGGGACGATGGTCCGTGGTCTATCGGTATGCAAAGCCATGCGAATTTGATCACGGAAGACGGCAGCGTCATGGCCCAAGGCCGTGCTAAGCGCCATCAAAAAATCGTGCTCGGCGCTGGTCAAGGCACCATCGGCGGCGGCCACGTCAACGCAGGCTCTCATGATCGTATCACGCTCAATCCGGGAAAATGGCGCGACAATTCCAAGCAGTTCGTCAGCTTCTGTTGTCTGTGCATATTTCGCAGTGATCATCTTTTGACTGACAGTATTGCCGGTCAAATGTTTGTACGACCGCAACAACACCTGAAGCGTGTTCTGGCTGATGTCGCCGCTCAGCCGTGCGGTGTGGAACATCATCGTAAGCAATGTTTCCGAGAACATTGGCGTTTCCGGCAATGATGGAACTTCGATCTTTGTCTCTTTACGGGGGCGTTTGCGCATCGCAACAAACAAAATCAGAACGATCCCTAAAACGATTCCGCCGTATTTCGTCACCACCCAAAGCGTCGTCAAAGTTGCCGCAGACGCAGGTGTTGCCACGAGCATAAGGATCGGGAGAGCCATCAATAAACGCTGCATTTGCCTGTCCAACAAAGGTTTAAGTTGAGCAAGGTTAGCGCGGTAATGTGGTTAACGTGTGGTTGCAGTCGGACATGAGTATGACAAATTCAACCTGCTCGTCTGTTAGGATTCATCCGATTCATCAAAACGCAGACCATGCTTGCGGGCAAACCAGATAAACAACGGTATTTCCATTAAGCTCATGGTCACAAAAGAAAATATGAACCAATTCGTGCTAAATAGGATCATATCAAAAGCCAGATCGCGCCCTAAAAATAATGCGCCAGCCAGAACCAAGGCCGCGACTGAAATCACAACATCGCGCCACATGATGGCATTCCAGCTCTTGTGCGGCAAACTCGGGTAAGCCCACAGATATGCAAAGGCCAACAAAGCCGCGTTGATGATCAGAATGGTAACTTCGGGGGACACATCAGGGTTCCTTCGTTGGACATATCATAGATATGAAATGCAATGCGATCGCGCCAGTGCGTGTCTGATGGGTCGCATATCTATGGGCTGGCGCGGTATCGACCCATTTTCGTTGTATTTGAGCCCATTTTTTAAGATTTTAATGACAAAAGAAGAAATATCAAAAGCAGGTCATAGGGCATGACAGACACATTACTCGCATTGTTCGAGCGGATTTCGACGACGTTGTCGGATCGCTTCTGGGCTGTGATCGCGTACCCAACAAGCTCGGATCACCGTCTGTTTTGGGTTTACTTGATGACCAGCGCTTTGTTTGCGCTGTTCGTCTACCGCAAGACATGGCCTCGCAATGGCGACAATACACCGTCGTTCCTTGCGTTTCTGTTTCCGAAAAAGGTCTGGAGCAACGCATCGGCGTGGCTTGATCTTCGTTTCTTCGTGATCAACGAACTGACGATGAAATTGATCCACATCGGACTGCTAGCCGGCACATTGGCGTTCACGTTTCAGCTGATCACCGGATCAAACGAACTGGTCGCTTTCAACTGGAACGAAGTGCTGACGATCAAAGGCATGTCGATTTCGTTGATCTACCTGATCATCGCGATCGCGGTCGGGGACTTCATCGGGTTTTTTATCCATTACCTGCAGCATAAGATCCCGTTTTTGTGGAATTTTCACAAGGTACACCACAGCCCAGAGGTCATGCATCCGCTGTCGAATTTCCGCGAACATCCGGTTGATAACATCGCCTACGGCATCGGGATCGGGGCAGGGTACGGCGTTTTGATGGGCGTCGTCGCCCTTGTCTTTGGATACGTGCCGCGCCCGCCAGAGGTGCTGGGCGTGCCGCTGTTCTTCTTTCTTTTCAACGTCGGCGGCTACCACCTGCGTCATTCGCATGTCTGGCTACGGTGGAAAGGGAACTGGTCAAAGGTGTTCCCGTCGCCCGCGCACCATCACGTGCACCACAGCTGCCATCCTGATCACCTCGACAAGAACTTCGCGTTCATGTTTCCGGTTTGGGATGTATTGTTCAAAACCTACCACATGCCCGACGATGATCGGGACGTGAAATTCGGGCTCTATGGTGTGGAAGAAACGGAATATACATCCGTTTGGAAGATTTACACGCTGCCGTTTCGCGATTTGTGGCGCAAGCATGTGGGCGTTGCTGGCCCCGCGAAAGAGGCCAGCAAAGATTGATTTACATGTGGATCGCGCCGTCGCCACAGGCGAGGGCGGCTTCACGCACCGCTTCGGAATAGGTCGGGTGCGCGTGGCATGTGCGTGCGATATCTTCGGCAGCCGCGCCAAATTCCATCGCGACACAGATTTCATGGATCAAATCGCCCGCCATTGGGCCGATGATATGCGCGCCCAAAATCCGGTCGGATGACGCATCTACCAACATCTTTACAAACCCGTCGCCGGCAAAGTTCGCCTTGGCGCGGCCGTTGCCCAAGAACGGGAATTTGCCGACTTTGTAGGCGCGGCCTTCTTCCTTCAGCTGTTCTTCAGTTTTGCCGACGCTGCCAACCTCTGGGTGCGTGTAGATCACGCCCGGGATCACGTCGTAGTTCACATGGGGCTGCTGGCCTGCGATGCCTTCCGCGACAGCCATGCCTTCGTCTTCAGCTTTGTGGGCCAACATTGGGCCGTCGATCGCATCGCCAATCGCATAGATACCAGCGACATTGGTCGCATATTTCGCGTCGGTTTTGATCTGGCCACGGTCGGACATCGCAACGCCAAGCGCATCCAGACCCAAACCCGTTGTGTAGGGTTTACGGCCAGTGGCAACCAGCACGGTGTCCGCGTCAACTGTGTGCTCGGAATCGTCTTTGCGTAGTTTATACGTCACTTTGGCCTTGTTGTTCTTGGTCTCAACGCCTTGAACAGCAGCGCCCAGCGTGAATTTCAGACCCTGTTTCATCAGCAGTTTCTGGAATGTCTTCGCAACCTCGGCATCCATACCTGGTGTGATTGCATCGAGGAATTCAATTACAGTCACTTCGGCACCAAGACGGGCATAAACAGACCCAAGCTCCAACCCGATGACACCCGCGCCGATCACGACCAATTTCTTTGGAATTTTGCCAAGCTCAAGCGCGCCGGTTGATGTCACGACAGTCTTTTCATCGACTTCAATGCCCGGCAGGGCGGATGGTTCGGACCCTGTGGCGACGATGATGTTCTTCGCCTCGTGGACGTCGTCGCCGACCTTGACCTTGCCCGCTTCAGGGATTGATCCCCAGCCTTTCAGCCAGTCGATTTTGTTCTTCTTCATCAAGAATTCAACACCGCCGGTATTCTGACCGATGACGTTGGCTTTGTAGGTTTGCATCTGCTTCCAATCCACAGACGGCGCTTTGCCCTTTAGGCCCATTTCGCCGAAATTATGTTCGGCTTCGTGCAGCATATGGGTGGCGTGCAGCAATGCTTTGGATGGGATACAGCCGATGTTTAGGCAGGTCCCGCCAAGCGTTTCGCGACCCTCAACAATGGCCGTTTTCAGACCAAGCTGGGCGCAGCGGATTGCGGATACATAGCCGCCGGGACCTGAACCGATGATGATGACGTCGTAGTTAGCCATGGGGGATCTCCTAGGGCGAAATTGGGCTGTGACTCGCGTGCACAATACGTGCACAACGCGTGCACCGCGATGTTAGAACAAAAGCGCTGACAGGATCATCAGCATGGTTGCGGTGAACCCTACGAACCAAATGAGCGACCGCCAAGGGGTCCATCCAAATGTGTAAGCAGGGACATAGAGGACGCGGGCACCCAGATAGGTCCACGCGCAAATTGCGGAGAATGCGGTCGCCTTGTCGCCAAGCACGACTACCACGACGGCGATGGTGAAAAAGATCAACCCTTCGAAATGGTTGTTCATGGCGCGCTGCAAACGACCAGCGGTGCCTGTCAGCGTAATATGCGTATCACGCGGACCCATCGCCTTTTTCGGGCCGACCTGTAGGTTCGCGAAGACGGAATAGAGCATGAACTGAACCGCTTGGAGAACGGCAGCTAGGGCTAGAACTGTGAGTTCA
Organism: Rhodobacteraceae bacterium S2214; assembly: GCA_025141675.1. Lineage (NCBI taxonomy): Bacteria > Pseudomonadati > Pseudomonadota > Alphaproteobacteria > Rhodobacterales > Paracoccaceae > Rhodobacteraceae bacterium S2214. The sequence continues at coordinate 3,377,770 of CP081161.1, read as the reverse complement.
GGTGTCATGCGTTTTTTGCTCTATACTTGGTATTCTCTGTTGCGCCAAAATGGCTCGCCCCCAACCATGATAAAAAATAGATCACCAAAAATGGAGGAAAAAACACTGAAATGACCACACATAACCCTGCAAACAAAAGTGGTTGTTTGACGAAAGTCTGAAGAAGCCCAAGCGTGTCCAAAAGATCAATTTGAAAATTCCAGAGAGAGGCCAAGATCTTTAATAGAGAGGTAAAGATATTTGCCGAAGCCTTCCCTACCTTCTCCGCAC